>DASYHX010000490.1:0-5156 GCA_035998065.1 Pseudorhizobium sp. | reverse complement strand
GCCCTTCCAGCACAGAACGCGCCCGGTCCGATCTCCTCTTCGCCTCCGGCTTCGATCCGCTCGGACCGGGCAAGCAGCCATCGCCGCAGGGGGTCAATTTTGGACGCCGATCGGGGGTCAATTTTGAAGGCCGTTTGACAGCGACCGGCGCGATTGGCACCGCCGTCGGGCTCGGCGCCTATGACATTGCCGTCGTCATCTCGCTCGTTACCTTCCTGACGCTCAGGACAATGACGCCGCTGAAGCGCGTGGACGATCGCGATGTCGGAAGTTCCACGGATTAACGGAATGCGTGAAGGTGAAGGAGGTCGGAGCGTGCGCCTTGCAGCGGCCGCCGCGCGATGATGCCCCCCGGATCGTGGCGCAGGGGGAGCAGAAGGGGCGGGGAGCGAGCAGAATGCCGTCGCGGGGGAAATGAAAAGGCCCCGCCGAAGCGAGGCCTAAGTTTTCTGCTGCTTCCGTGCATTGCGGCTTTGGTAGAGGAACGCGCCGACAACGGAACCGATAGTCCCGGTGCCCAATATGCCTGCGATCCATGGATGATCCAGGTACAGCGCCAGCGCGACGACCCCGAGAGCGCCCAATGCGAAAAGGATAGCGTTGCGCTGGCCCGCCTTATCGATCCGGATAGTCCCCTCGAGCGCCATGGCCTCATAGGCGCGGCGATGGTCAGCCTCGAGTTCCCACTGTCGAATGATGCGTTCTGGCGCGTCGGGGACGACGGAGCGGAAACTCTCGAGCGTTTGAGGCGAGGGTAGGGGGCCCTGCCAGAACTGCTCCTGTGTCACGACCGTGGTGACGGTTTGTGATGACGGGCTTGCTAGATCGCCGGAAGTCGCCGGGGGCCTATTTCTTGGCCGCTTTGAGTTTCTCACGGGCGATTACCCGCCGCATGTCGGACCCGATCCGCACCGCGTCCCCACGAAGGGCTTCCGTGGTCGAAGCGTGCGGATACCGCATCGGCGTGGTGGTCGGCCAGATTGCCGCCATGGCGCCGAGCCCAGCGACGAAACTGGACACGTGTGCCGTCACCTTTCTCGTTTTCATGTGGCTTCTCCGTTTCATGCTGCATGGATATATCCACAGCATGGGTGATGTCCAATAACGAAAGGTTGCAGTGAGTTCCCTCAGACATCGGTAATCCCCCTCCGTCGCTGCCGGTCACGGCAGATGCACAACCGAAGCCCCGTCGCTCTCGACCCGCTCGATGAAGACGCGGGCTATCGCAAAACCCAGCGCGACCAATACGACGATGGTGAGGATCGCCTTGCCTATTTTAGACATCGGTGATCCTCCGAGCGCGACTGACGAGGCGCCTATTCATCCTGTGCGCTTCCAAGCTCTCGCTTGGCTGGTCCGTCTTCGTCCGACCACACCAACGCCCGCTTCGCTCCCCGCTCGGCGTCGAAACCATCTGCCCAGAGTGCGTGCTCAGATGAGCGCGGCGAATGTGGATTGAGAGCCGCGGCGCCCTCGGTGCGGAAGGCTCGCCGGCCCTTGGCCCATACAACCCGCTCCCGCTCAGCGGCCGCAATTTTAGCGGCGAGGTCTTCATTGGTCTCAGCTATGTGCGTTCGAGATCCGTTGTCGGTCAACCAATTCCTCCTCCCTGACGCCGTGTCCGGCTGGTGCCGATAGCCAGTCTGTCGCATGATTTCGCGCATGATGCTGTTCCAATAGCGCCTGCGTCTGCGTAGCTCGTCTTCGTTGAGCCAATGACCGTTTTCCAAAGCATCCTCTAAGCCACCCTGTGCCATCAGCCAAGCGTCCTCAGGGCTGTGCTGGGAGACGAGCGCCGTCACCTCCCGTCGAATCTCAACGGGGCGAAGGAAGCGAGAGAGCAAATGGAGGATCATGGAGGGCCAAAGGGTATGCCGGTGTCCTGCTTGATTGTCATGTTAGCCCACGGGCGAGCCAGGGGAAGCTTTAGAGGCTAAGCGAGCCTACCACTGTCGGTCGCCCCACTCTTCTGGCGTCTCATCATCCTGCTTATAGACCCAGCTTTTGCCGTCCCACCTCCGCCACAACGTTCCGAAGTGGCTAGATCGCCGGCCATTCTCGAGCTTGACGGGGAAAAGCGGCGGGTTCACCTCGTGCCACTTCCGATAACTCGCGTGCGCATCTTGCGAGACCGGCTTCGAATGAGGAGAGCCGAATGCTCTCGCGAAAAGGCGCAGGGCGTCCAGGGGACTGATGATGTTCATCGCTGCCGTGCTCCGCGTGTAGCGATGATGGATTTCCTGAAGCCGAGGACGGTCTCGTACGCGATCTCGGCGTCCGGCAGGAACTCCGCCATCTGCCGCCGACCGATCAGGTCGTGATGGCGCACCACCTCCTTAGCCTCCTCGACATCGTCGATGCGATCGAAGAAGCCCAGCGCGAAGCGCTGCAGCATCGCCGCGCGCACCGCCTTCGGCAGATACTGGAAGCCCAGCGTCCGGAAATGCGGCTCGAAGGGGAATCAGTAGTTCGGCGTCTGGCAGTAGTAGCGTGGAGCCAGCCGGCGCATGTTGTGACCGAACGCGCGCATATTGTCGCGCGATCCCACATGCTCGATCACCGAGTTGGAATGCGCTAGGTCAAAGCGCTGCCCCTCGAACAGATCGAGATCGGCCGCGCTCTCCCTGACGGCGCGAAACAGGCCCGGTCGCGTCACGACCTGCGACTCGGGATTGACCAGGGTGACGAAGATCCGGTCCAGTTGCCGATTGAGATAGTCGCCGGCGATGGACCAGTATTTCTCGGTACCTCCGAGATCGACGATCTCGCAGCGATCCTGCTCGGCCAAAACCGAGTCGATCAGGCTGCGGATGCGCAAGAAGCGTCGGGCGCGAAACTGGAACTCCAGGCTCGAGGAATCGACATAAGGGTCCGAACGGCGTCGGAGGGCCCCGAGATAGGCTGTAAGCTGCATGACGTTGGCTCCTAGTCCGCAATAGCTAACTAGGATGAGCCCCGGGTTGCGTCGCGCAAATCGTTAACGAGTGGTTAACGAGGCATGTGACGAACTCTGTGCAGGCGTGTCGACGAAGAGGTTTAAACAACTTCCACAGATCGACAGGCGAAGAATCATTCACGCGACATGTCGCTCCCATGTCGCGTGGAGTAGCCGAGGGTAACGGTAAACCCCTGCAAATCAAGGGAAATGGCTGCAACACGAACGCGACATGAACTGGACCAAGATGCTCGGCCTCTGTTCACTTAAAGACCGGAAAATGCTGGAGAATTTGATGGAGGCCTCGGAGGGAATCGAACCCCCGTGCAAGGATTTGCAGTCCTCTGCGTAACCACTCCGCCACGAGGCCTCAACGGCGCTGTACCTACTGTTTCCGGGGACAGGCCGCAAGGGGCTGGCTGATGCGGCGGCAACCGGTCGAAGGGCAGGCGGCGGGCGCTATTCTGTGCGGGGCTGGACGAGATTTTTGATGAGTGCCGGCTGGAACAGCGCGGCGTCCATGCGGGCGAGATCCTTGAGCCTATCTGCGAAAGGATGCTCGAACTGGAGCGGGTTGATGCGCTTGAACCAGTTGCCGCGCATCCGGCCGGTGACATTGGCATAGACCTCGAGGGCCTGCAGGTCCCCCGCGATCGGCGGGTCGAGCCGGTCCGGCAGAGCATCGAGAGAGGCGGGAGCCGTCTCCTGGCCCGAAGCGGCCTGTATGGCTGCCACCATGATGTCCCATTCGAGATAGGTGGCGCCGATCTGCTGCTCGTCGGTGCCGCCGGTCGCAAGGCCGTCGGTCGGCGTCGCCTTCCAGGTCGCTTCCGGAACACCGAGCGTTCGTGCCAGATACGGAACCTCCCATGACTTCAGGAGAGACTGGATCGGGCTGACGTCGCCCACGTCACCGTGGAGGGTCCAGAAGCCGGCGGCGAGCTCGGAGTAGTTGTCGGTGCTTGCCACCAGCCCGCCCAGGGAGGCTGCCGCGTTGTAGAGCGTGATCATCCGCAGGCGGGCTCGGACGTTGCCGCGGCGCAGCCGCGCCGCGTCGCTCTCTCTGAGCTCGGGATCGGCATCCGCCAGCGCGGCCAGTCCGGCATGGTAGAGCGCCGTCAGATCGACGTTGTGATGTTCGAGGCCGAGCGCCTCGCAGGCATCGATGCCGCGCGCGGTCTCTTCCGGATTCTGCTCGATCGGGAGCGTGAGGCCGACCACGCGCCAGCCGGCGCGCTTGAACAGGACGGCCGTGAGCGCGCTGTCGACCCCGCCGCTCATGCCGAGGACGGCGGTGCCGAGCCCCGCTTCGCGGCGGTAGGCGTCGAGGCCCGCGATCAGGGCCTCTCCCACCGCGTCGAGCCTTTCCGGCGGCAGGAACACGCCGCTCTCCACCTGCCGCTCGAGCGCCAGCGTGAACCAGGGCGAGAGCTTGCCGAGCATGTTCTGCCGGCTGAGGTCGAGAATCGTCTCGGTCAATGTCTGCATCGATCTGCCGCTTGCTTGTTATGGGAGTGGACTGGAGCCTGCGTTATCCGGTCTCGAAATCGAGGCCGGGTGGACGGATCATGTCCCGCAGAAAGTCTTGTAGACGCGCCCGTCTTGCGGCGGCGGCTCGGCATAGCGGGCATAGGCCGGCTGGTCTTCATACGGTTTCGAGAGAACGGTCATAAGCTCCTCGAATGGCGCGAGATCTTCTCCGCCCAAGGCGGCTTCGATGACCGCCTCGACACGGTGGTTGCGCGGGATGAAGGCGGGGTTCACACGCTGCATGGAGTCGCGGCGCGCCGCCCCCTCCCGTGGTTCCTGGTCGAGCCGCTGGCGCCACCGCTTCGCCCAATCGTCATAGGGGGAAGGCTCGTCGAACAGGCCGCGCACGGCGGCGTCGCCCTCGGAACCAAGGGCCGCGTCGCAGAGGTGGCGGAACGTCAGGGTGAAGTCCGCCTTGCCGGCGGCCATCCGTTCCAGAAAATCCTGAGCGAGCGCGAGGTCTCCCTCGCGCTCCGCGACAAGTCCCAGCTTGCGACGCAGGCCGCCGTGATAGGCATCGTTGAACAGGGAAGCGAAAGCCGAGAGCGCCGCCTGGGCCTGCTCCACCGCCTTGTCCTGATCCTCGTCCAGGAGAGGCAGCAGGCATTCCGCCAGCCGCGTCAGGTTCCACTGCGCGATGCCCGGCTGGTTGCCATAGGCGTAGCGGCCGAACTGGTCGATCGAGCTGAAG
>DASYHX010000452.1:0-1906 GCA_035998065.1 Pseudorhizobium sp. | reverse complement strand
CCGAAGCTTTTCAGGTCAACGTGGCGCATCTGTTGGGGAAGTGGCATGGCAGTCTCCTCGTGGTGGCGGAGAAGGAGACTTAGGACGAGCCAGTGATGCTGGAAAGATCAGGCGTCGTCGCGGTGTCAATTTGTCTCGCCGAAGGTGGCGAAGACGAGGCCGGACGCTGCCTCCTTGGCCTGCGCCTTCACCGCGGCAATGCTGCTTGCGATACGGTTGGCATCGTCGAGCAGCAGACCCTTCGGAAGCTCCATCACGCCGATCGAGCAGCGCAGCAGGGGAAAATCGCGCTCCAGACCGTGGCGGTCGCGCCCCTTGATGCGGCCCGCTTCCCGTTCTTCGGGCGAATAGAGCGCGATCACGTCGTCATGGAAGTCGCTCAGCAGGCGTTCCAGGATTTCGGTCAGCTCGTCGCGGGTCCAGTCATGCACGCCGATGAAGAAGTCGTCACCGCCCACATGGCCGAGAAAAAGGTCATCGGAGAAGAAATAGCGGCGGAGCAGCGCGGAAAAGAGCGAGATGGCATGATCGCCGAGTTGGAAGCCGTAATGGTCGTTAAACGGCTTGAAGTGATCGAAGTCGCAATAACAGAAGAAGCGGGTGTCGTCCTCGTTGCGCCCGGCTTCCTGCATGAAGTCGCTGATCGCGCGATTGCCTGGAAGGCCGGTCAACGGGTTCTGGTCCTGGGCGATCTTCAGCTGCTTTTCGCTGATGACCTTGATGAGCGAGGCGGCGGAGACGACGCCCGCGTAGCGCATGTTCTCCGTCAGGATGACGCAGGCGCTGTTGTCCATGCTGGCAAACAGGCTCATCAGTTCCTCCGCATCGGCATCCAGCCCGATGATCGGCGCCATGTCGACGAAATGCGAGATCGTCCGCTCATAGACCTTGTTCTTCAGGAGGTCGCGGCCGAAGGGTTGGTAGATGTATTCCTTCAGGTGGTATTCGTTGATGACGCCGCGCGGCTCCCCATTGGCGTTGAGCACGGGAAAAAAGGCCTGGCGCGGATTGCGGCGGAAGAGTTCGAAGACGGTGTCGATACT
This sequence comes from Pseudorhizobium sp., assembly GCA_035998065.1. Classification (GTDB taxonomy): domain Bacteria; phylum Pseudomonadota; class Alphaproteobacteria; order Rhizobiales; family Rhizobiaceae; genus Neorhizobium. The sequence goes on along the minus strand of DASYHX010000452.1, from coordinate 863 downwards.
CTGGTGCTCGTAGACGGTCGGTAGATGCTCGATCTGCTTGCGGATGAGGATCTCGTCCAGCGACTGGCTGGAGCGGCGCGTCCGGCCGATCTCGGCGAGGTGCGGAAACGCCGGCTGCAGCTCGTTCGGGAAAGTGGTCGGGCGGGCGACCAGATAACCCTGCACAAGATCGACGCCGTATTCGCGGCAGGTGAGAAGCTCCGCCTCCGTCTCGATGCCCTCGGCAATGACGCGGATGCCAAGCACATGGGCGATGTGAACGATGTTCTTCACCAGGTGGCGCTTGCGCGGGCTCTGGTCGATCTCCGCGATAAAGTGCCGGTCGATCTTGAGATAGTCGACCTGATAATCGCACAGGAGCTTCATCTCGCCATGCCCGACGCCGAAGTCGTCGATCGCAAGTTTGAAGCCTGCCTTGCGCAGCTTGCCGACGAGGGCGGCGAACTCCGGCACACCGGTGTTATCGAACCGCTCAGAAAGCTCGAAGCAGACGGATGACGGCGGAATGCCGGTCTTGCGCAGGTGCTGGACGAGCCGCTCGATGATGTAATCGCCGTCCTTGATCAGCCGGACGTCCAGATTGAGGAAAAGCGTGGTTGAGGCGAAGTCAGGGAGTGTCGAGAACTTGGCGAGCGAACGGCCGGCCATCATCTGCTCGAGCGCAAGCAGTTGCCCCGCCTCCTCCGCCTGATCGAGAAGCTCCAGCGGCGAGGAGAAGCCGATGCGATCGAAGCCACGCATCAGCGTTTCGTAGCCGAACACCGTGCCGGTCGCGACTTCGACGATCGGCTGGAAGGCGCTCTCCAGAACCAGCTTCGAGAGCGTGAGGAGCTGGTCTCCCGCATATCGCCTGAAGACGGCGG
>DASYHX010000448.1:0-16477 GCA_035998065.1 Pseudorhizobium sp. | reverse complement strand
CAAGAAGGCGTGGAGCGGCCGAAGTCGTCGATCAGCTTCGAGATCGGCGAACAGGTTCGGGTATCGGATGGCCCGTTCGCATCGTTCAACGGGACCGTGCAGGATGTCGACGAGGAGCGCTCGCGCCTCAAGGTCGAGGTTTCGATCTTTGGTCGGGCCACTCCGGTCGAACTGGAATACGGTCAGGTCGAAAAGGTCTGATCGGTAGGGGAGGGTACTTCCCGAACGCGCGTGGGAGACGGTGGCCTGAAGCCGGGCCGGAACCGTTCGCACCACGCAACCGCAGCCGCCGGCGTTGCCGGCAGTCATTGGTCGGATATCCGGCCAGAGTAGAAAAGGCAGAGAGAAATGGCTAAGAAAGTTGCAGGCCAACTCAAGCTGCAGGTCAAGGCAGGGTCGGCTAATCCGTCCCCGCCGATTGGTCCCGCACTTGGTCAGCGTGGCATTAACATCATGGAATTCTGCAAGGCGTTCAATGCCGCCACGCAGGAGATGGAAAAGGGTATGCCGATTCCGGTCGTCATCACCTATTACCAGGACAAGTCCTTCAACTTCGTCATGAAGCAGCCGCCGGTTACCTACTGGCTGAAGAAGGAAGCAAAGATTCAGTCCGGCTCCAAGACCCCGGGCAAGGGCGCAACCGCCGGTTCCATCACCAAGGCTCAGGTCCGCGCGATCGCTGAAGCCAAGATGAAGGATCTGAACGCTGCCGACGTCGAAGGCGCAATGCTGATGGTTGAGGGCTCCGCCCGCTCCATGGGCCTGGAAGTGGTAGGTTGATCATGGCCAAGGTAGCAAAGCGTATTCAGAAGATCCGCGAAGGCATCGACCCCACTAAGCTGGTCGCTCTTTCCGACGCAATTTCGCTTGTCAAGGAACGGGCTGTCGCCAAGTTCGACGAGACCATCGAGATCGCGATGAACCTCGGCGTTGACCCGCGTCACGCCGACCAGATGGTCCGCGGCGTGGTGAACCTGCCGAACGGCACGGGTCGTGACGTTCGCGTTGCCGTCTTCGCGCGCGGTGCCAAGGCGGATGAAGCCAAGGCAGCCGGCGCGGACATCGTCGGCGCGGAAGACCTGCTGGAAATCGTCCAGGGCGGCAAGATCGACTTCGATCGTTGCATCGCGACTCCGGACATGATGCCGCTCGTCGGTCGCCTCGGTAAGGTTCTCGGCCCGCGTGGCATGATGCCGAACCCGAAGGTCGGTACGGTGACCATGGACGTCACGGGCGCCGTGAAGGCTTCCAAGGGCGGTGCTGTGGAGTTCCGCGTTGAGAAGGCTGGTATCGTCCATGCTGGTATCGGCAAGGCCTCCTTTGACGCCAAGGCTCTCGAAGAGAACATCAAGGCCTTCGCTGACGCCGTCATCAAAGCGAAGCCTGCTGGTGCGAAGGGCAACTACGTCAAGCGCGTAGCGATCTCCTCGACCATGGGTCCGGGCGTCAAGATCGACCCGTCGAGCGTTTCGGCCTAAGCGGCTTTCGGAGCCGTGCTCGGCTCCGACAAAAGAATTCCCGGTCCTTCGGGGCCGGGAATGTCCAGGGAAACCTGGATTTCCTGTCCGAGATTGCAGGTGGTTTATCCTTAATCACTTTGCCTGCATGAGACGGGTAAGAACGGATTTCATCGCGGACTCACATGTCCGGATGTTCGGTTCGAGCCTTGTGTGCCTTGTGCCTGGAGCCGCTTCGGCGACAGTGCGGGGGGACAGGATCCTCAAGCGTCGCTCGGGATCTTGATTTTGAGATCCCTTGGGGCAAAGGCAAACCGATGGGACCTGCAGGACTGCGGTCCCGTCAACTGGAGACAGACAGTGGAAAGAGCGGAAAAGCGCGAATTTGTCACGGAGCTGAACGAAGTCTTCAAGACTTCCGGTTCGGTTGTCGTGGCCCACTATGCTGGTGTCACAGTTGCGCAGATGAACGATTTTCGTTCAAAGATGCGCGCTGCTGGCGGCACCGTCAAAGTCGCGAAGAACCGTCTGGCCAAGATCGCTCTTCAGGGCACGGAGTCGGAAGGGATGTCGGACCTGTTCAAGGGTCAGACGCTCATCGCGTACAGCGAAGATCCCATCACCGCTCCGAAGGTCGTCATGGATTTTGCCAAGGGCAACGACAAGGTCGTTGTTCTGGGTGGTTCCATGGGAGCAACCACGCTCAGCGCCGATGCAGTCAAGTCGCTTGCGACCCTGCCTTCGCTGGACGAGCTGCGCGCAAAGCTGCTGGGCATGATCCAGACGCCTGCAACGCGTATCGCTGGGGTTGTTCAGGCACCGGCAGCTCAGCTTGCTCGCGTGTTCGCGGCCTACGCAAAGAAGGACGAAGCCGCGTAAGGCGGTTTTTCGCTGTAGATATCAAACCAGTTCGAACCGAATACAAAAGGAACTAGTAAAATGGCTGATCTCGCAAAGATCGTTGAAGACCTCTCCTCGCTGACCGTTCTGGAAGCTGCGGAGCTTTCAAAGATGCTCGAAGAAAAGTGGGGCGTTTCTGCCGCTGCTCCGGTCGCTGCTGCTGCTGTTGGCGGTGGTGCTGCTCCGGCTGCTGCCGAAGAAGAAAAGACCGAGTTCGACGTCATCCTGACGGATGCCGGCGCCAACAAGATCAACGTCATCAAGGAAGTCCGCGGCATCACCGGCCTGGGCCTCAAGGAAGCCAAGGACCTCGTCGAAGGCGCTCCGAAGGCTGTCAAGGAAGGCGTTTCCAAGGCTGAAGCTGCTGACCTCAAGAAGAAGCTTGAGGACGCCGGCGCCAAGGTCGACGTTAAGTAATATCGGACTACGGCGGGAGAGGGCGTAAGTCCTCTCCCATCGTTCTTTCCGCAGAACGTTTTACCCAAAAGCCCATGAAAAGGCTTTTGGGTAATGGGTTCTTCAAGAGGATGGTCTCCGCCCAGATCGTACGGCAATCCGGCCGCCGGTTTGGAAGTGAGACGAGATTTGAACCACCCATGTTCGACGGGATCGACTGGCCAGCGAGCCCCGTCTGTTGCAGGCCCGGATGCATTTTTGAAGGAGCGACGATGGCTCAGACCCTTTCGTTCAATGGTCGTAGGCGCGTACGCAAGTTTTTCGGTAAGATTCCAGAAGTCACAGAGATGCCGAACCTGATCGAGGTTCAGAAGGCATCTTATGATCAGTTCCTTATGGTGGAAGAGCCCGAAGGTGGTCGTCCGGACGAAGGTCTGAACGCTGTCTTTCGGTCGGTTTTCCCGATCACGGATTTCTCCGGCGCTTCGATGCTGGAATTCGTATCCTATGAGTTTGAACCTCCGAAGTTCGACGTTGAGGAATGCCGTCAGCGCGATCTGACCTATGCGGCGCCACTGAAAGTGACGCTGCGCCTCATCGTGTTCGATATCGACGAGGATACGGGTGCGAAGTCGATCAAGGACATCAAGGAACAGTCTGTCTACATGGGCGACATGCCTCTGATGACGGACAACGGGACGTTCATCGTGAACGGCACCGAACGCGTCATCGTGTCCCAGATGCACCGCTCGCCGGGCGTTTTCTTCGACCATGACAAGGGCAAGAGCCATTCGTCCGGCAAACTGCTCTTCGCTGCCCGCGTGATTCCGTACCGTGGCTCCTGGCTCGACATCGAATTCGACGCCAAGGACATCGTCTACGCGCGTATCGACCGTCGCCGCAAGATCCCCGCGACATCGCTGCTGATGGCGCTTGGCATGGACGGCGAAGAAATCCTGTCGACGTTCTACTCCAAGTCGAACTACGTCCGCGACGGCGAAGGCTGGCGCATCCCGTTCCAGCCGGAAACGCTGAAGGGCGCCAAGGCACTGTCTGACATGGTCGACGCCGATACCGGCGAAGTGGTCGTGGAAGCCGGCAAGAAGCTTACCCCCCGTCTGCTCCGTCAGTTGAGCGACAAGGGCTTGAAGGCTCTCAAGGCTTCGAACGACGATCTTTACGGCAACTATCTCGCCGAAGACATCGTCAACTTCGAGACCGGCGAGATCTATCTGGAGGCCGGCGACGAACTCGACGAGAAGACTCTTCCCGTCATTCTGAATGCAGGATTTGACGAAATCCCCGTCCTTGGCATCGACCACATCAATGTCGGTGCCTACATCCGCAACACGCTTGCGGCCGACAAGAACGAGAACCGCCAGGACGCGCTGTTCGACATCTACCGTGTCATGCGTCCGGGTGAGCCGCCAACCATGGACTCGGCCGAGGCCATGTTCAACTCGCTGTTCTTCGATGCAGAGCGCTACGACCTCTCTGCCGTTGGCCGCGTGAAGATGAACATGCGTCTGGACCTGGACGCTCCGGATACCGTTCGCACGCTGCGCAAGGAAGACATCCTGGCCGTGGTCAAGATGCTGGTCGAACTGCGCGACGGCAAGGGCGAGATCGACGACATCGACAACCTCGGCAACCGCCGCGTCCGTTCTGTCGGCGAACTGATGGAGAACCAGTATCGCCTGGGTCTCCTGCGCATGGAGCGCGCTATCAAGGAGCGCATGTCGTCGATCGAGATCGATACAGTCATGCCGCAGGATCTCATCAACGCCAAGCCGGCAGCAGCTGCCGTTCGCGAATTCTTCGGCTCCTCGCAGCTGTCGCAGTTCATGGACCAGGTGAACCCGCTTTCGGAAATCACCCACAAGCGCCGCTTGTCGGCTCTTGGCCCGGGTGGTCTGACCCGCGAGCGCGCAGGCTTCGAAGTCCGTGACGTTCACCCGACCCACTACGGCCGCATCTGCCCAATCGAAACGCCGGAAGGCCCTAACATCGGTCTGATCAACTCGCTTGCGACCTTCGCCCGCGTCAACAAGTACGGCTTCATCGAATCTCCGTACCGCAAGATCGTGGACGGCAAGGTCACGAAGGAGGTCGTCTATCTGTCGGCGATGGAAGAGGCGAAGTACTACGTCGCCCAGGCGAACTCGGAGCTCACCGAAGACGGCGAGTTCGCCGAGGAATTCGTTGTTTGCCGCCATGCCGGCGAAGTCATGCTGTCACCGCGCGACACCATCAACCTGATGGACGTTTCGCCCAAGCAGCTGGTTTCGGTCGCAGCCGCGCTCATCCCGTTCCTGGAGAACGACGACGCCAACCGTGCGCTCATGGGGTCCAACATGCAGCGTCAGGCCGTGCCGCTGGTACGCGCTGAAGCGCCGTTCGTCGGTACCGGCATGGAGCCGGTCGTCGCGCGTGACTCCGGTGCAGCTATCGCCGCTCGCCGCAGCGGCGTGGTCGACCAGGTCGATGCGACGCGTATCGTTATCCGTGCAACGGAAGATCTCGAATCCGGCAAGTCCGGCGTCGATATCTACCGCCTGCAGAAGTTCCAGCGTTCTAACCAGAACACCTGCGTCAATCAGCGCCCGCTGGTCGCTGTCGGTGACGTTCTGAACAAGGGCGACATCATCGCGGATGGTCCTTCGACCGATCTCGGTGACCTGGCTCTCGGCCGCAATGCGCTCGTCGCGTTCATGCCCTGGAACGGCTACAACTACGAAGACTCGATCCTGCTCTCCGAGCGCATCGTGTCCGACGACGTCTTCACCTCCATCCACATCGAAGAATTCGAAGTGATGGCCCGCGACACCAAGCTTGGTCCGGAAGAAATCACGCGTGATATTCCGAACGTTTCGGAAGAAGCGCTGAAGAACCTCGACGAAGCGGGTATCGTCTACATCGGTGCGGAAGTGACCCCTGGCGACATTCTCGTCGGCAAGATCACACCGAAGGGCGAAAGCCCGATGACGCCGGAAGAAAAGCTTCTGCGCGCCATCTTCGGCGAAAAGGCCTCCGACGTTCGCGACACGTCCATGCGCATGCCTCCCGGCACCTTCGGCACGGTGGTCGAAGTGCGCGTCTTCAACCGCCACGGCGTTGAAAAGGACGAGCGTGCGATGGCGATCGAACGCGAGGAAATCGAAAGCCTCGCCAAGGACCGCGACGACGAACAGGCGATTCTCGATCGCAACGTCTACGGCCGCTTGACCGAGATGCTGCGCGGCCAGAAGTCGGTCGCCGGTCCAAAGGGCTTCAAGAAGGGCGGCGAACTCACGAACGCTGTGATTTCGGAGTACCCGAGGTCGCAATGGTGGATGTTTGCCGTCGAGGACGAAAAGGTCCAGGCGGAGATCGAAGCCCTGCGGGCCCAGTACGACGAATCCAAGTCGCGCCTTGAACAGCGCTTCATGGACAAGGTCGAGAAAGTCCAGCGCGGTGACGAAATGCCCCCGGGCGTCATGAAGATGGTCAAGGTCTTCGTTGCTGTGAAGCGCAAGATCCAGCCAGGCGACAAGATGGCCGGCCGTCACGGTAACAAGGGCGTCGTGTCGCGTATCGTTCCGGTCGAGGACATGCCGTTCCTCGAAGACGGTACGCATGTCGACATCGTGCTGAACCCGCTCGGCGTGCCATCGCGCATGAACGTCGGCCAGATCCTTGAGACCCACCTGGCCTGGGCTTGCGCCGGCATGGGCAAGCGCATCGGTGAGATGCTTGAGGAGTACAAGAAGTCGAATGACATCACGGACCTGAAGCGTGAGCTGAGGGAAACCTACGCCAGCATGGCGAACGATGAGGTCGCAAGCTTCGACGACGAATCTCTTGTTCGTCTCGCCGAGCAGTCCAAGCGCGGTGTGTCGATTGCGACGCCGGTCTTCGACGGCGCGCATGAGCCGGATGTTGCGGCGATGCTGAAGAAGGCAGGGCTCCATGAGTCCGGTCAGTCGGTGCTCTACGATGGCCGGACTGGCGAAACCTTCGACCGCAAGGTGACCGTTGGCTACATGTACATGATCAAGTTGAACCACCTTGTGGACGACAAGATCCATGCCCGTTCGATCGGTCCCTACTCACTCGTCACCCAGCAGCCGCTTGGCGGCAAGGCGCAGTTCGGTGGCCAGCGCTTCGGCGAAATGGAGGTGTGGGCTCTGGAAGCCTATGGTGCCGCCTACACGCTGCAGGAAATGCTGACTGTGAAGTCGGACGACGTGGCAGGCCGTACGAAGGTCTATGAAGCGATTGTCCGCGGCGACGACACCTTCGAGGCCGGCATTCCGGAGAGCTTCAATGTTCTCGTCAAGGAAATGCGGTCGCTGGGCCTGTCGGTGGAGCTCGAGAACTCGAAGCTCGACGAAGCAGCCGCAGCGCTGCCGGACGCAGCCGAATAATCTCCGACAAGGTGCGCGCTGACAGCCGGCGCGCGCCATCCTCCGCCCGACCGCCAGGAAGGGCAGGGGAAGTTTCGCCGCATTTCGCGGCTAAGACCGTTTTTGAGCGTCGGATCCGCCTTCCCGGGAATGGGCGGATCACGATCGCAAGCTGAGGGCTCAGGCCCCATAAGGAGATAGGCATGAACCAAGAGGTCATGAATCTTTTCAACCCGCAGGTGCCGGCACAGCACTTCGATTCGATCCGTATCTCGATCGCGAGCCCCGAGAAGATTCTCTCCTGGTCCTACGGCGAAATCAAAAAGCCGGAGACCATCAACTACCGCACGTTCAAGCCGGAACGCGACGGCCTCTTCTGCGCGCGCATCTTTGGCCCGATCAAGGACTACGAGTGCCTGTGCGGCAAGTACAAGCGCATGAAGTACAAGGGCATCATCTGCGAAAAGTGCGGCGTCGAAGTCACGCTGTCACGCGTTCGCCGCGAGCGCATGGGCCATATCGAGCTCGCCGCGCCCGTCGCCCACATCTGGTTCCTGAAGTCGCTTCCCTCGCGCATCTCGACGCTCCTCGACATGACGCTGAAGGATGTCGAGCGCGTTCTCTACTTCGAGAACTACATCGTGACGGAGCCGGGCCTGACCTCGCTCAAGGAAAATCAGCTTCTTTCCGAAGAAGAGTACATGATCGCCGTCGACGAGTTCGGCGAAGATCAGTTCACTGCGATGATCGGTGCTGAAGCGATCTACGAGATGCTCGCCTCCATGAACCTCGACAAGATCGCCGGCGACCTGCGCGCCGAGCTTGCCGAGACGACGTCTGATCTGAAGCAGAAGAAGCTGATGAAGCGGCTGAAGATCGTCGAGAACTTCATCGAATCCGGCAACCGTCCGGAATGGATGATCATGAAGGTCGTTCCGGTGATCCCGCCGGACCTGCGTCCGCTGGTTCCGCTGGATGGCGGCCGCTTCGCAACCTCTGACCTGAACGATCTCTATCGTCGCGTCATCAACCGTAACAACCGTCTGAAGCGCCTGATCGAACTGCGCGCTCCAGGCATCATCATCCGCAACGAAAAGCGCATGCTGCAGGAATCTGTGGACGCGCTGTTCGACAACGGCCGTCGTGGCCGCGTCATCACCGGCGCCAACAAGCGTCCGCTGAAGTCGCTCTCCGATATGCTGAAGGGCAAGCAGGGTCGCTTCCGCCAGAACCTTCTCGGCAAGCGCGTCGACTATTCCGGCCGTTCGGTCATCGTGACGGGTCCGGAACTCAAGCTGCACCAGTGCGGCCTGCCGAAGAAGATGGCGCTCGAGCTCTTCAAGCCGTTCATCTACGCCCGCCTCGACGCCAAGGGTTACTCCTCGACCGTCAAGCAGGCCAAGAAGCTGGTCGAGAAGGAAAAGCCGGAAGTCTGGGATATCCTCGACGAGGTCATTCGCGAGCATCCGGTTCTCCTGAACCGCGCACCGACGCTGCACCGCCTGGGCATCCAGGCCTTCGAACCGATCCTGGTCGAAGGCAAGGCGATCCAGTTGCACCCGCTCGTCTGCACCGCCTTCAACGCCGACTTTGATGGCGACCAGATGGCCGTTCACGTGCCGCTGTCGCTCGAAGCCCAGCTTGAAGCCCGCGTGCTGATGATGTCGACGAACAACATTCTGCATCCGGCCAACGGTGCGCCGATCATCGTTCCGTCGCAGGACATGGTTCTCGGCCTCTACTACCTGTCGATCCAGAACCAGAACGAGCCGGGCGAAGGCATGGTCTTCTCGGACATGGGCGAACTGCATCATGCTCTGGAAAACAAGGTCGTCACCCTGCACGCCAAGATCAAGGGCCGCTTCAAGACGGTGGATGCCGAAGGGAAGCCGGTTTCGAAGATCTATGAGACCACGCCCGGCCGTATGATCATCGGCGAACTTCTGCCGAAGAACGTCAACGTGCCGTTCGACATCTGCAACCAGGAAATGACCAAGAAGAACATCTCCAAGATGATCGACACGGTCTACCGTCACTGCGGTCAGAAGGACACGGTGATCTTCTGCGACCGGATCATGCAGCTTGGCTTCACCAATGCCTGCAAGGCCGGGATCTCCTTCGGCAAGGACGACATGATCATTCCGGAAACCAAGGCGAAGATCGTCGGTGATACGGAATCCTTGGTCAAGGAATACGAGCAGCAGTACAACGACGGCCTGATCACTCAGGGCGAGAAGTACAACAAGGTCGTCGATGCCTGGGGCAAGGCAACCGAAAAGGTCGCCGAGGACATGATGGCCCGCATTAAGGCTGTCGAGTTCGATCCGGAGACCGGTCGTCAGAAGCAGATGAACGCGATCTACATGATGTCCCACTCGGGTGCACGTGGTTCACCGAACCAGATGCGTCAGTTGGGCGGCATGCGCGGCCTCATGGCCAAGCCGTCGGGCGAGATCATCGAGACGCCGATCATCTCGAACTTCAAGGAAGGCCTGACCGTGAACGAGTACTTCAACTCGACTCACGGTGCCCGTAAGGGTCTCGCAGACACCGCTCTAAAGACCGCGAACTCCGGTTACCTGACCCGTCGTCTCGTCGACGTGGCGCAGGATTGCATCGTCAATATGGTCGATTGCGGCACCGAGAAGGGCCTCACGATGACGGCTATCGTTGATGCTGGGCAGGTTGTGGCCTCGCTGGGTGCGCGTATCCTTGGACGTACCGCCCTGGACGATATCGATCATCCGGTGACCGGCGAGCGCATTGTTGATGCTGGCAAGATGATCCTCGAGCCCGATGTGATCGAGATTGAGAAGGCTGGGATCCAGTCGATTCGGATCCGCTCGGCACTAACTTGCGAAGTTCAGACGGGTGTATGTTCGGTCTGCTACGGTCGTGACCTTGCACGTGGTACTCCGGTCAACATGGGCGAAGCTGTCGGCGTCATCGCGGCGCAATCGATCGGGGAGCCTGGTACGCAGCTCACCATGCGTACGTTCCACCTTGGTGGCACGGCAACCGTGGTGGACCAGTCGTTCCTGGAAGCCTCCTACGAGGGCACCGTACAGGTGAAGAACCGCAACATGCTGCGCAACTCTGAGGGCGTTCTCGTCGCGATGGGCCGCAACATGGCGATTGCGATCCTGGACGAACGGGGCGTTGAGCGGTCATCTCAGCGTGTGGCCTACGGCTCCAAGCTGTTTGTTGACGATGGTGACAAGGTCAAGCGCGGTCAGCGCCTTGCCGAGTGGGACCCCTACACCCGCCCGATGATGACGGAAGTCGAAGGTACGGTTCAGTTCGAAGACGTGGTCGACTCGATATCGGTCTCGGAATCGACGGATGAATCCACCGGCATCACCAAGCGTCAGGTCATCGACTGGCGTTCGACGCCGCGTGGCACTGACCTGAAGCCTGCCATCGTGATCAAGGATGCTTCCGGCGCCATCATGAAGCTCGCCCGTGGCGGCGAAGCACGCTTCATGCTGTCGGTAGACGCGATCCTCTCGGTGGAGCCTGGCCAGAAGGTCAGCCAGGGTGACGTCCTTGCACGTGTTCCGTTGGAAAGCGCCAAGACCAAGGACATCACCGGTGGTCTGCCGCGCGTTGCTGAACTGTTTGAAGCGCGTCGCCCCAAGGATCATGCCATCATCGCAGAGATCGATGGTACGATCCGGATGGGCCGCGACTACAAGAACAAGCGGCGCGTCATGATCGAGCCGGCTGAAGACGGTGTCGAGCCGGTCGAGTACCTGATCCCGAAGGGCAAGCCTTTCCACCTCCAGGAAGGTGACTACATCGAGAAGGGCGACTACATCCTCGACGGCAACCCTGCGCCGCACGACATCCTGGCCATCAAGGGCGTAGAGGCTCTGGCCTCCTACCTCGTCAACGAGATCCAGGAAGTCTACCGTCTGCAGGGCGTTGTCATCAACGACAAGCATATCGAGGTGATTGTCCGGCAGATGCTGCAGAAGGTGGAAATCACCGACTCGGGCGACAGCCAGTACATCGTTGGCGACAACGTCGATCGGATAGAACTGGATGACCTGAACGACACCTTGATCGAGGAAGGCAAGCGCCCGGCATCGGGTGAACCGGTTCTCCTCGGCATCACCAAGGCCTCGCTGCAGACGCCGTCCTTCATCTCGGCTGCATCCTTCCAGGAGACCACCAAGGTTCTCACGGAAGCTGCGATTGCCGGTAAGACGGACACGCTGCAGGGTCTGAAGGAAAACGTCATCGTCGGCCGCCTGATCCCGGCTGGTACCGGTGGTACTATGACGCAGATCCGCCGCATCGCCACGTCGCGCGACGAAATGATTCTCGACGAGCGTCGCAAGAGCTCCGGTGCATCGGCTGCAACGCCGATGCTGCAGGAACTTTCCGGTGAGAACACGCCAGCTGAGTGAGCTGTGGAGAAGAGGCTAAACCGCCCCAGGGATAGCCATTGAAAGAATGAAAGCGCCCGGAGCAGTCCGGGCGCTTTTTGCATTTGATCTTGCTAATGTATTGACCTCACTCAACGCGCGATTTTTTGCACGCCTTTAGATCGACTCTGTTCACAACGAACGGAGGACAAAATGAGAAACCTGTTGTCGTCGGTAGCCGCCAGCGTCCTGCTGGCGACGGCGGCCGTCGCGGCGGAGCCGGTCCCGGCCGACCTGCGCGAAACTGCACAAGAAATCTTCAAGCCACTGCCTTCGACCATCCCTTCGGTAAGGGATAACAAGATCACGCCAGAGAAGATCGCGCTCGGCAAGGCGCTCTTCTTCGATCCTCGTGTCTCCGCGTCCGGCGTCTTTTCCTGCAATTCATGCCACAACCTGGGGACTGGGGGCGATGACAACCTTGAGACCTCCATCGGGCATGGATGGCAGAAGGGGCCGCGCAATTCGCCGACCGTCTTCAATTCGGTTTTCAATATCGCCCAGTTCTGGGATGGGCGGGCCGAGGATTTGAAGGCGCAGGCCAAGGGGCCGGTTCAGGCGGGAGTCGAAATGGCCAACACGCCGGATAACGTCGTCGCCGCACTGAAGTCGATGCCTGACTACGTCACTTGGTTCAAGGCCGCGTTCCCAGAGGAGGCCGATCCTGTCACCTTCGACAATTTCGCCAAGGCCATCGAGGCGTTTGAGGCAACCTTGATCACCCCGGCGCCGTTCGACGCCTTCCTCAATGGCGATGACGATGCTCTGACGGCGGAGGCCAAGCAAGGCCTTGCGCTCTTCATGGATAAGGGATGCGCATCCTGCCATGCGGGCATCAATGTCGGCGGTGAAGGCTACTATCCCTTCGGATTGATTGAAAAGCCGGGGGCGGACGTGTTGCCGGAAAACGACAAGGGGCGTTTTGCAGTAACAAACACCGCCGACGACTCCTACGTCTTCCGCGCCGCGCCGCTCCGCAACATCGCTCTTACGGCCCCCTACTTTCATTCCGGCAAGGTCTGGGACTTGAAGCAAGCGGTGGCGGTGATGGGAACCGCGCAGCTGGGAGAAGAACTGCGGGGAGAGGAAGTCGACCTGATCGTTGCGTTCTTGAACTCGCTGACGGGCAAGATGCCAGAGGTAACCTATCCGGTTCTGCCAGCCGAAACGGCGGACACGCCCCGCCCCATCAGCGTCATTCCGACGTCAAAGTAAGCCGTACCTTGTATGCGGTCCGCAATAGCCTCCGCCGGTGATTCCGGCGGAGATGCTCCGCATTCACTGGTCGAAACGGATGATTGCGACTTCGCCTTCGAGCGCACCCTGATAAGCTGAAGCATGCGGTTCTTCCACCGGTTCCTCTTGCAAGACACCGATTTGATCGAGTTCCGCCTCCAGGAAACCTTCCTCCGACAGGGCATTAAGCGCTTCCCGCACGGCCGAATCGTCGTCCGGGGCGCGCAGCATGATGTGCAAGTCGATGCCTTCACCGCCCTTCACCTCATAGGCCTTGCCAATAATGATGAAAATCATCGGCCCCTCGAGGTTGTTATCGTTATCGGGGTTGCTGACCATTCGGATCTCCATGGATGGATTAGGGGCTCGTCCGAGTCCCAGGGGAGGGGACGTTAGACGCAATCCCTCGCCTAGGGAAATCGCTTAATCGATTCCAGGCGGGGACATTGCGCCGTCACGCATGAGTTCTTAAGTTTATGTCTCGAGCGCAGACCTGGAAGGGCAAGAACCCATTATTTTCGGGCCTGGACTTGACGACAAGGGGGTAAAACAGTAAACGCCCCACCATCGGAAGCGATGTGAGGCTCGTCCGTCCGGAACGACTCGTCCCGGAATTGACCTCAAACAAGGTTCCAGACGCACGTAGAAGACACGAATGCTGCACGCATGACGCATGAAGAATGCGTCCTCTGCCTCTTGTGGTCCATCCAAGCGGATTGGGCCACGTTTTGCGCATGAGGACTATGGGTGTGTCGCCGCCGGCAACGGCATTCGATTGGCCCGCAAGGGTTTGGAAGAAGATTTTGCAAGGGATGGTTATATGCCTACCGTAAACCAGCTGATCCGCAAGCCTCGTCAGGCACAGGTAAAGCGCAATAAGGTTCCTGCCCTGCAGGAAAATCCGCAGAAGCGTGGCGTTTGCACCCGCGTCTATACGACGACCCCGAAGAAGCCGAACTCGGCTCTGCGTAAGGTTGCCAAGATTCGTCTGACCAATGGCTTCGAAGTCATCGGCTACATTCCGGGTGAAGGCCACAACCTGCAGGAACACTCTGTCGTCATGATCCGTGGCGGCCGCGTAAAGGACTTGCCAGGCGTTCGTTACCACATCATCCGCGGCGTTCTCGACACCCAGGGTGTCAAGAACCGTAAGCAGCGCCGTTCGAAATACGGTGCGAAGCGTCCGAAGTAAGATTCGGTCCTTCCAATTCCTGATTCCGGCGCTGCGCGAGGTTCTCCGCGTGATAAAGCGTCCTAACCGTTGAGAGACAAGTAGTATGTCCCGTCGCCATAGTGCAGAAAAGCGTGAGATCAATCCGGACCCGAAGTTCGGCGATCTGGTCGTCACCAAGTTCATGAATGCTATCATGCTTCACGGCAAGAAGTCTGTCGCTGAAAGCATCGTTTACGGTGCCTTCGACTCCGTGCAGGGCAAGGCAAAGCAGGAACCCCTGGCAATCTTCCACCAGGCCCTCGACAACGTTGCCCCGCATGTTGAAGTCCGCTCGCGCCGTGTCGGTGGCGCGACCTACCAGGTGCCGGTCGATGTCCGTCCGGAGCGCCGTCAGGCTCTCGCGATCCGTTGGTTGATCGCGGCTGCCCGCAAGCGCAACGAAACGACGATGGTCGATCGCCTCTCCGGCGAACTCATGGATGCTGCCAACAACCGCGGCAGCGCCGTCAAGAAGCGCGAAGACACGCACAAGATGGCCGACGCCAACCGGGCATTCTCTCACTACCGTTGGTAATCGTCATCCGATCGAATTCCGAAAGGCAGTCCTATGGCTCGCGAATATAAAATCGAAGACTACCGAAATTTCGGTATCATGGCGCACATCGACGCCGGCAAGACCACGACCACCGAGCGTATCCTGTACTACACCGGTAAGTCGCACAAGATCGGTGAAGTTCACGACGGCGCGGCCACGATGGACTGGATGGAGCAGGAGCAGGAGCGTGGCATCACGATCACCTCGGCTGCTACCACGACCTTCTGGAAGGGTCGCGATGGCAAGATGCGCCGCTTCAACATCATCGACACCCCCGGCCACGTCGACTTCACCATCGAAGTCGAGCGTTCGCTGCGCGTACTCGACGGCGCGATCGCGCTGCTCGACGCCAACGCTGGTGTAGAGCCGCAGACGGAAACCGTTTGGCGCCAGGCCGAGAAGTATCATGTTCCGCGCATGATCTTCTGCAACAAGATGGACAAGACGGGCGCTGACTTCTACCGCTCGGTCGAGATGATCAAGACTCGTCTCGGCGCGACTGCCGTTGTCATGCAGCTGCCGATCGGCGCGGAAGCCGACTTCAAGGGCGTCGTCGACCTGATCGAGATGAACGCGCTGGTATGGCGCGATGAATCCCTTGGTGCCGCTTGGGACGTTGTCGAGATCCCGGACGACCTGAAGGAAAAGGCCGAAGAATATCGCGAAAAGCTGATCGAGACGGTTGTCGAGATCGACGAAGAAGCGATGGAAGCCTACCTGAACGGCGACATGCCGGACAACGACAAGATCCGCGAACTCGTTCGCCGCGGCACTATTGACGTCAAGTTCCACCCGATGTTCTGCGGCACCGCCTTCAAGAACAAGGGCGTTCAGCCGCTGCTCGACGCTGTTGTCGATTACCTGCCGTCGCCGCTCGACATCCCTGCGATCAAGGGCATCGACGTCAAGACGGAAGGCGAAATTGAGCGTCATCCGGACGACAATGAGCCGCTCTCGATGCTGGCGTTCAAGATCATGAACGACCCCTTCGTTGGTTCGCTGACGTTCTGCCGCATCTACTCCGGCAAGCTCGAGAAGGGCTCATCGGTGATGAACACGGTCAAGGAAAAGCGCGAGCGCGTCGGCCGCATGTTGCAGATGCACTCCAACAGCCGTGAAGACATCGAAGAAGCCTTTGCGGGCGACATCGTTGCTCTCGCTGGCCTCAAGGAATCGACCACGGGTGACACGCTTTGCGACCCGCTGAACCAGGTTATCCTCGAGCGCATGGAATTCCCGGAGCCGGTTATCCAGATCGCGATCGAGCCGAAGACCAAGGGCGACCAGGAAAAGATGGGCCTCGCGCTCAACCGTCTGGCTGCTGAGGATCCGTCCTTCCGCGTCAAGACCGACACGGAATCGGGTCAGACGATCATCGCCGGGATGGGTGAACTCCACCTCGACATCATCGTCGATCGCATGCGTCGCGAGTTCAAGGTCGAGGCGACCGTTGGTGCGCCGCAGGTTGCTTATCGCGAGACCATCACGCGTCAGCACGAAGAAGATTACACGCACAAGAAGCAGTCCGGTGGTACCGGGCAGTTTGCGCGCGTCAAGATCATCTTCGAACCGAACCCGGACGGCGAAGACTTCATGTTTGAGTCCAAGATCGTCGGCGGTGCTGTTCCGAAGGAATATATCCCGGGCGTTCAGAAGGGTATCGAAAGCGTTCTGTCTTCCGGTCCGCTGGCTGGCTTCCCGATGCTGGGCGTCAAGGCGACCCTCGTCGACGGCGCCTTCCACGATGTCGACTCGTCGGTTCTGGCATTCGAAATCGCTTCGCGTGCCTGCTTCCGTGAAGCAGCCAAGAAGGCTGGCGCGCAGCTCCTCGAGCCGATGATGAAGGTCGAAGTTGTGACGCCGGAAGATTATGTCGGTGACGTCATCGGCGACCTGAACTCTCG
>DASYHX010000351.1:0-53912 GCA_035998065.1 Pseudorhizobium sp. | reverse complement strand
AATTTTGGCAGATGCCGATGTACAATCTCGATTTTACGATGATACCAGCCTCGCTGGACCAGTTGAAGGCCGATCGTGAAGCTGCCTACTGGTCCGAAGTCGGCTATGAGCATCATGGCGATTATTAGGATCGGATCGGATTACGCCGATGCGGATTTTGGGCTTCTTGTCAGGCACTTAAAACTTCTGGACATTGAGATCAGTCAGATCAATGCCTCAATCGCGTCATCCCATGATCCGGAGTCCGATGGGCTCTGTGACGCCGGCGAGTACTTTATAGGCCACGGGTTCATAGCGATCCAGCGGTACATTACCGCTACCCGAACGGGTCTGGGCATCAGTCTGACAGATGCTTTGAAGGTGCCGCCAATAATGGAGGGCGGCCTGTCGTTTGCCGCGGCGCTCAACGCGGCGGCAAATTACTGGAAGCACATGGAAGAGTGGATCGAGACCCTTAATGGACCCGATGGCGGTGATTTGAAAGGCAATGCGCTGCGGACGCTTCAGCAGATTGAGGCTGTCACCCCTTGGCAAGACTATACATGCGCCAACTTGTTGGCTGTGCTTCTGGACGGCCAAGCGTTGGAACTCTCACACCTCTTGCCTGTAATCGCAGAGTGGCGGGACAACATAATCACGAAGTCGGTGGCCAATAGAGGAGCCTGACAGCCTATGACGCTTGGCTTCAGGTGCATTTCCCGCGCCTGTAACCCAGAGCGTAGGGCGGAAACGTCACCAAGTATTCCCACCTCAGATGACCGGGAGAAACCGTCGCCCCCGCACTCGGGCGGCAGGGGCGACGGAACCGAGCGTGGGGCTCGGATCGGTTAGTGGGCGTGAGCGTGCTTTCCACCGCCCCCGCCGCACGTGGACTTTTTGCCAGAGCCGTGGCCATGATCGTGGCCACTATGATCGTGGTGCGCTTTGGCAGGCGCAGCAGCGGTCCGTTCGGGCGAAAGGCTACAACCGTCCGAACCGCTCCAATCCACGGCAACCGTCGGATGCTCGATCTCAAAGCGGTCAACAAGCTCCCGCTCGACAGCCTGTACGACCGTGCGAGGATCAGACCCTTCGGCTAGACGGACGTGCATCGTCGCGAGGGTTCGCCCGGAGGTGATCGACCATACGTGTATGTGGCTGAGCGATACGACGCCCGGCACCGTATCCTGGATATGGCTCTCGATCTCTTCAGGCGAGACGCCATCGGGCGCGCCTTCCAGCAGAATGTGCAGCGACTTGCCCAGAAGCTTCCAAGCGCTTCGCAGGACGAGCAGCGAAACAACCACGGAAAGGATCGGATCGATCGGCGTCCAGGCAGTGTAATAGATCACCACGGCCGCAGCTACAGCACCGACGGAACCCAGCAGGTCGCCCATGACGTGGAGCGCAGCGCCCTTGATGTTGACGTGCTCGCTATCGCCGCGGGTGAGTATCCAGAACACCAGAATGTTCACCAGAAGGCCTGCAATCGCGACGGCGAACATCGGCGCAGCCATGACTGGCTGCGGCTCATTGAAACGCTCCCAGGCTTCATAGACGATGAAGCCGACGATCGCGAACAAGGTAACGGCGTTGATCAGTCCAGCAACGACCTCAAAGCGCAGGTAGCCGAAGGTGCGCTTCGCATCGGGGGAGCGCTGACCGAAGCGGAACGCGGCGTATGCAAGTGCAAGTGCCGCCGCGTCCGTCATCATATGGCCGGCGTCCGCCAGCAGCGCCAGCGAGCCGGACCAGAGGCCGCCCACCACTTCGACGACCATGAAGGAGGCAATCAGACCAAACGAAAGGAGAACCTTGCGTTCGTTATCCTTGGTGATCGTCGGGGTATGAGAATGGTCGTGATCATGATCATGGCCGTGGCCATGATCGGCGTGTGCGTGTGCTGACATGCGAGACTCGCGAATGAACAATGATGATGTATGAATACATGTTCATATGTCATGCGTCAACGCCCTTGCATCAATCCGGGCATCTCCATCGCCGCCTGCCCCGTTGGGCCGCTTCACACCCCAAGTGGATCAGTGACACGTCCGAACCGCCCCAGGGGGCCGGCGGCGGGCTCAAAAGCGGCGATGCGACAATTCACGCCTCCACCAACGGCAACGCCCGCAATGACCCGGTAAAGCGTAGATCGATAAGATGCTTGCCGGCGTCCGAGGAAGCGCGGCATTCAGGCGACCGCCGCCGAGGTTCGCCCCTGTTTTTGGTTGGCGATTCCAGAACGGCGACCCCAGATCCGCCATTCATCCTGCCATCCTCCCATTGTAACGAATGGCTCGCAATAACGCCGCGCCTCCGACCCGCTATTTTCTCTGGTCCGGCAATTTCGATCTTGACCTTCCAACGATGGGAAGCGGCACGCCGTTGGCATGAGAGGAACCTCGTTCGTCGTCTGCGGCTCAGCGCCACCACGCGGCAACCGCGCCCCCTCAGCTTTTCTAACCGGCTTAGCGGTCGGGCTGGCTGATCCCATAGCTCGATTGCGAAGCCATAGCCAAATGAAGGGTACTAGACTTGACCAACCATGATCACATGCAGGACTGGAATGGATATCGCGATGTGCTGATGTCCCGCGTCGGCGAGTTTGCCAAGCTGAGCCCGGATTCGATGAAGGGCCTCATGATGGTCGAGCATGGCGTAACCAAGTCGGGTTTGCTCGACCCTAAGGTCATGGAACTGATCGCCCTGGCGGTGGCGGTCACGACCCGGTGCGATGGATGTATCTCCGTTCACGCACAGAAAGCGATCTCCCTTGGCCTCACGCGGGAAGAGATTGCCCAGGCGATGGCCTTCACCATTTTCATGAACTCAGGTGCGGCGCTCACCTACACCGCGCGGGTCTTCGACGTCATCGACGCTTTGCCGGATAGCTGAACCCCACTCGGGGTTGGAGGCCTCAGGCGTTCAGCCCCATTTCGCCGTAGGATCAACCCATGGTGACCGCATGCGCGCTCGCCCGAGAAGAAGGCGACCGACTGGCGTCCGGCTGATGGCCAAGGTTGGAAGAAATAGTACAGCAGGGGTGCAAAGCGCTGATGGCCTGCCCACAATCAAGGGAAGGATCGGAAATGGTCGACGATCATGTACAGCGCTTGGGGTTCGATAGCGTTGAGATGGTGATGATCCGGCATGCGGCGA
Organism: Pseudorhizobium sp.; assembly: GCA_035998065.1. GTDB lineage: Bacteria > Pseudomonadota > Alphaproteobacteria > Rhizobiales > Rhizobiaceae > Neorhizobium. The sequence continues at coordinate 50,774 of DASYHX010000351.1, read as the reverse complement.
CCCGGATCGGTTGCAGCGTCCCGGATTTCATGCGCTCGGCCGTCATTGCCGTTGCGAGCGACATCTGCACCGTGGACGGCCTCCCCGCCCCTGAGTTCGTGGCGAGCCTGGAACAAACCTCATGCGGATAGCCTGTCGCCTGGTGTCTCCACGCGCACCCAAATAGGTCAAATCAGGTTCAAGGGCCATTCGACAGGGCCGAGCAACGCAAAGCCTCAACTCATTCTTGCTATTAATTCTCATTTGCGTAAACGGTCAGCTGGTCTGGACTCACCGCCCGCCGATTAGAAATTGCCTGAAGGATTTTCGATGCTTGTCCCATTTCTGGTGATGCTGCGCGAAGGGATCGAGGCTGCGCTGATCGTCGGGATCGTCGCCAGCTATCTCCACCACGCCCAGCGCAAGGATCTGATGCCGGCGATCTGGGTGGGCGTGCTGCTTGCCAGTGCGCTGTCGCTGTTCGCCGGCGCCGCGCTGCAGATGGTCGCCGCCGAATTCCCGCAGAAGCAGCAGGAACTGTTCGAGGGCGTGGTCGGCCTCATCGCGGTGGTAATGCTCACGTCAATGGTGTTCTGGATGCGCCGCGCCGCCCGCTCCATCAAGGGCGAGCTGCAGGCCTCGATCGACCGTGCCCTGGCCCGCGAGAGCGGCCCCGCCTGGGCGCTGATCGGTATGGTGTTCCTGGCCGTCGCCCGCGAAGGGCTGGAATCGGTGTTCTTCCTCCTCGCCATCTTCCAGCAGAGCCGGGGATGGGAGGCACCGGTAGCCGCACTGGTCGGCATCGCCGCGTCGGTGGCGATCGGCATCGGGCTCTACAAGGGCGGTATTAGGCTCGACCTGCGCCGTTTCTTCCGCTTCACCGGCGTCTTCATCCTGCTGGTCGCCGCTGGCCTTTTGGCGGGCGTGCTGCGCAAGTTCCATGAGGCCGGCATCTGGAACGGGTTGCAAACGGTCGTCGTCGATCTCAGCGAGGCCCTGCCGATGGACGGCCCGGTCGGCGCCGTGCTGGCCGGCCTGCTCGGCTATCAGGCCGTGCCGGTGCTGGGTGAAGTCATCGTCTACGTCGCGTTCCTCGCCGTCAGCCTGTTCTGGTTCTTCCGACCCGCGACCGCGCCTGCACTCACTACCGCCGGAGCCAATTGATGACCGCGACTTCCTCTTCGCCCCTGATGCGCGTGGCGCTGGGCGGCTCCGCAATGCTCGTGCTGCTGGGCGGTATCGCCTTCTGGTATGCCTCTGACCGCGCGGGCAAGGCGCTGCGCGCATCCGACGGTCATGCCGTGACCGTGACCATCCGCGGCAAGGCATGCGATCCGAACGACATCACTGTCCCGGCCGGCAAGACCACCTTCACCATCGTCAACGAGACGCAGCGCGCGCTGGAATGGGAAATCCTCGACGGGGTGATGGTGATCGACGAGCGCGAGAACATCGCCCCCGGCCTGCGCCAGACGATGACGGTCAAGCTGGAGCCGGGCGATTACGCCATCACCTGCGGCCTGCTCAACAACCCGCGCGGCAGGCTCCACGTCACGCCCTCGGCGGAATCGGATGCCGAAGCGGCGCGGCCATCGCTGGAAACCTACGTCGGTCCGCTGGCGGAATATCAGGTATACTTGCTGACCGAAGCGGAAACGCTGGACAGTTCGGCACGGGCTATGGTGGCCGCTCTCAAGGCCGGACAGCTGGACAAGGCACGCAGCCTCTACGCCCCCGCGCACCAGAGCTACGTGCGGATCGAAGCGGCGGCGGCGGTCTTCGGCGATCTGGAGGCGCGTGTGAATGCCCGCGCAGACTATTATGAGATGAAGGCCGCCGATCCCGCCTTCCAGGGCTTCCGCCGGATCGAATACGGTCTGGCCAATGGCGGCGATGCCAAGGCGCTCGGTCCCGTGGGTGACAGGCTGCTGGCCGACATCGCGACACTAAAGGAACGGCTGGCAGGCATCGAACTCAAGCCCGAACAACTGGCCGGTTTTGCCGAAAAGCAGTTCCGCCGCCTGTCGGATTCGCTGGGAGCCGCCCAGTCCGCATCGGGCGACGACAGCCCGGCAGACCTTCAGGGCCTCTACGAAAGTGGCAGTAAGGTGGCGGAACTCCTCTCGCCTCTGCTGACGAAGGCGAACCCCGCGCTGGACCATGCGCTCAAGGCCGACTTCGCCGCCTTCGACAAGGCACTGGCCCCGCTGCGCGCTGGCGATACCCTGCGCGCCGTCAAGCTCGATGCCGCGCAGCGTAGAGTCATGGCAGGGATTCTTGCGAAAATCGCAGCCGATTTCGGCAAGACCAATGCCGCGCTGGGGCTGACATGAGCTTCCCCTCTTCACGCCGACAGGTGCTGGGCGGCGGCATCGGCCTGCTCGCGGCGGTTCCCGCGACGGCGCTGGCGCAAGCCGGGGGAACTGCCGTCAGCTCGCAAGTCGCCGATGCACCGCGCAGCACGCATACGCAGGATCGCGTGCAGTTTCAGGGCGCGCATCAGGCCGGCATCACCACGCCGCGCCCCAGTGCCGGGATGATCGCCAGCTTCTATGTTCTGGCCGAAAGCCTAGACGATCTCGAACGGCTGTTCCGCACCCTGACAGAGCGGATCGCGTTTCTCACGCGCGGGGGGCAGCAACCGGACATCGATCCCCTGCTCCCGCCTGCCGGTTCGGGCATCCTTGGTCCGGTGGTGCAGCCCGATGCGCTGACGATCACCGTCTCGGCCGGCGCATCCCTGTTCAACGACAACCTCGGCCTTGCCGCGCTGAGGCCCCGGCACCTTCAGCAGATGCAGGCGCATCCCAACGATGCCCTGGATGCGGCGCTGTGCCACGGCGACCTTTCGATCCAGTTCTGCGCCAACACGCCCGACACCAACATCCACGCGTTGCGCGACATCATCAAGAACACCTCCGACCTTCTGGTGCTGCACTGGAAGCAGGAAGGCACGGTACCGCCGATCCCCTCCGTCCCCGGCCAGCCGGAGGAAAGCGCGCGCAATTTCCTGGGCTTCCGGGACGGCTCCGCCAATCCCAATTCCAACGACACGCCGCTGATGGAGCGCATCGTGTGGGTGGCGCCTGGCAGGGGCGAGCCCGCGTGGACCACCGGCGGCAGCTATCAGGCGGTGCGGATCATCCGCAATTTTGTGGAACGCTGGGATCGTACCCCGTTCGGCGAGCAGGAGGCGATCATGGGCCGTCTGAAACCCAGCGGCGCGCCGATGGACGCCCCTGCGGACGGCAGCGCGACCGAGCACCATGTGCCGGACTATGCCCGCGACCCGCACGGTGCGAAGACCCGCCTCGATTCCCACATCCGCCTTGCCAATCCGCGCGACGCCGCCAGCGATGCCAACCTGATCCTGCGCCGTCCATTCAACTATTCCAACGGCGTCACCAAGTCCGGCCAACTGGAAATGGGCCTGTTGTTCATCTGTTATCAGGCGGACCTGGAGGCGGGTTTCATCACCGTCCAGAAGCGCCTCGATGGCGAGCCGCTGGAGGAATACATCAAGCCGATCGGCGGCGGCTTCTTCTTCACCCTTCCCGGCATCGAGGGCGATGCGGACTGGATCGGCAGTTCGCTGATCGCCGCCGCGCGCGCCGCCTGAGCCCCATTCTGACCACGGAGATGACAATGTTCCCATCCTCGCGCCGCGCCCTGCTGGGTCTGTTCGCCGCCGCGCCGTTCGCCTCGCTGCCGCTCGTTTCAGAAACCGCGCTGGCCCAGGCGAAACCCTCTCCGCTGCAACTGGTCGGCCCGGTGGCGCAGTACAAGCTTTACGTGAACGAGAACGTGCGCAAGTTCGTGGCCGATACCCGCTCCTTCACGGCGGCGGTGAAGGCCGGCAACATCGCGCTGGCGCAGAAGCTCTATGCCCCCACCCGCATGAACTATGAACGGATCGAACCGGTGGCGGAGCTGTTCAGCGATCTGGACGCCGCGATCGATTCGCGCGCCGATGATCACGAGAAGGCCGAAAAGGATCCCCGCTTCGGCGGCTTCCATCGCATCGAATACGCGCTGTGGGTGGAAAAGAGCACCCGGAACGTCGGCAAAGTGGCCGACAAGCTGATGGCGGACGTGCTGGCGCTGCAGGGCCGTCTGCTAAAGCTGACCTTCCCGCCCGCCAAGGTGGTCGGCGGCGCGGCCGTGCTGATGGAGGAAGTGGCCGCCACCAAGATCTCGGGCGAGGAAAACCGCTACAGCCGCACCGACCTCTACGATTTCCAGGCCAACTTCGAGGGCGCCTTCAAGATCGTCACGCTGCTGCGCCCGCTGGTGGCCAAGCGCGATCCCGGTTTCGCGGCGAAGACCGATGCCAACTTCAAGGCGGTGTTCGATACGCTGGCGAAGTACCGTGTGCCTGGCGGCGGCTTCGCCTCCTACCTCAAGCTGACCGACCGTGACCGCAAGCTGCTGGCGGGCAAGGTCAATATCCTGGCCGAAGACCTCTCGCGCCTGCGCGGGATGCTGGGCCTCAGCTGAGCGGCGAATCGCGGTGAGGGACAACGGGATCTGAACGCCGATGCCCTCACCGCATTTCACTAAAACGGTGCTGCTCTGCACCACCATCATCGAGATAGTGCTGCTGATCCTGGCCTGCTCGATCCTGGACTGATCCGCTATCGGCCGCTTCCGGCAACCTGGGCAGGTCAAGGATCGCCGTGAGCACCCCGCCTGCCCACGCCTGATACTTACAGCCGCCTTACTGGTGCGGGTCACCCTTCCCCGGATCTACTCCGGGCCCACCCATCCATCACACCGGCGTAGACAAGCATCGCTGCCCGATGGGGCTTTACCCATCTCGAATTCTGTCATGTCCAGCCCTCAATAAAGCTTAGGTCACCGCCAGCAGGCGCCTCGCGATTGCTTGCGCTTCAGCTGACGACGCCGCAGCACATTGCGGCGCGCCGAACGCATGCTCGAGATGTGGGAAGACCTTTTCCAGATCGACCCTCTGTTGCTCGTCGGGCTCGACGATGATCACGGAAAGGCAGTGCTCCTTCATGCGTTCCCGGTTCGCCTTCATCCACAGAGTTCTGGCCGTCCTGTCCTCGAAAGCTTCCTCGCCGCTCGGTGAGGGGTAGATCAGGACGAAACTCTGTCTGCCACGAAAAAGCCTTTCCATCTCTGAGCACCATTGCGGCGACAGGCCGGCTCCCTCGATTGATCTGGCGAGCCTCACAATGGGAAAAGTGCTTACATCGTGAAGGGAGAAATCTTCAGGGTTCATTTTGCCCTCGCTAGGGCCACGAAGAGATCGGGCCACATTGGTCGCGCGCTGCCACGACAGGCGCCGCTCGTTCGGTATTCCGGCTATGACCGGGCCGGAAGACATCCCATCGATGGCAACATCTGGACGCTTCCAGCCCGACCACAGTCAGGCCTTAAAAGTGGTAGCCGACACCGACGAGCACCTGGTGCCGGTCGAAGTTCTGACCATTACTGCCCAGATCACTGTAGCGATACTCAAGCCGGGCCGAGACCTTGTCGAGAAGCGCGCGTTCGACGCCGCCACCAACGGTCCAGCCATCGAACGTGTCCCGGTTGCTCACCAGACCGGACGCGCTCGGAACACGAACTTTGGCGCGCATGTTCTCATAGCCGCCGCGTGCATAGATCAGGGTCTTTCCGCCGATGAGATAGCCGGCACGCGCAGAAAGGTCGAAGGAGTAGTCGGGGTTGATGGATGCGCCGTTGCGCCGAACATCGTCACTGGCTCCGACATTGAAGCTTCCCTCAACGCCCAACACGATATTGGGCGTCACGGTCTGATTGTAGCCCACGAATGCGCCGCCGATGAAGCTGTCCTTCTCGTCGTTGATCGTGGCAACACCGGCATCGGTGCGCGGTGCGTCAACGCTATCCCGGTTCCAGCCCGCCTGCGCGCCGACGTAGGGCCCCTGAAAAACTTGTGCCGACGCAGGGAGTGCATTCAGCGCGACGATCCCAACCAAGCCAACTGCGACCAACTTCAACATGACGATTTCCTTGCTTCCTGAACATTGTTAGCGCGCCCCGCGATGGCCCGATGCTGACCGCCGGCGCGCGCGGGTCAAACGGGTTTCGGTGCATGAGCAGGACTCATGCATGCCGTGGATGGGATCGCTGTGGCCGATATGCGCGGCTTCAGTTCCACAAACGAGCCAAGCCCGTGTGGAGCCACTGAAGAACGACGCGGTGCATTACCGGGCAGCAAGCCCCAAAGTCGCTGTCCAGGACCCGGACCGCAGCGACCCGCGCTACCTGTCCAGAGCCTGAAAGCAGCTCCTATTCCAAGGATATAGGGAGGCGATCGCCGAAGATAATTTCTAAGATCGCAATAGACTTAATACGTTTTGAGCATTAATTTGATGGGCGTCAAAGGTGGAAAAACGATGGCGACACTGGATCTCAAGGCCCTTCGACATTTCGTGAGCGTGGCAGAAGCGCTGAGCTTTGCCCGCGCCGCAGAGCGCCTTGGCACGTCCCAGCCCGTGGTGACCCGCACCGTCGCGCAGCTTGAGCACAATCTTGGAGCCAGGCTCTTCGAGCGCACGACCCGCCGTGTCGCATTGACGCCTGCAGGAGTTGTCCTTTTGAAGGCGGCCAGGCCCTTACTCGCACAAGCCGAAGCTCTTCAGAGAACGATCCGGCATGCCGTTGCCTCCGAGAGCGCGCGCCTGTCGATCGGCACAACCAAGATCGCGATGCAAACCGTCGCGCCCGCGTTTATTCGTCGTTTCACGCAGGCTCGCCCGGACATCGAACTGGTGGTTCAGGAATTCTCTACATCCGCCCAGATCGAAGCATTGCTCTCGGCGGAGATCGACGTCGGGTTCGTCCTTTTTCCTGCATCTCACTCCGCCCTGACGATCGAACCAATCCACAGCGAACGGATGATGCTGGCTGTATCCGACGGGCATCCATGCGCCGATTCAGCTCTCGCCTTCCCGCTTCCGCTGTCGGCATTCGCGCACGATCGCTTCATCGTACCCCATAGCGACGGCAGTTCTGCAAACCATGATGAGATGGTCTCGATCTGCAGGCAGGCCGGCTTTCGCCCCAAGACGCTTGAGAGCTGCGACGATCAGACCTGCATGGGTCTCGTGCGAGCAGGAATGGGCGTGCTGTTCGCGCCAGTGGCTACGCAACCGGTTTCCACTGAAGGGATAAGGCTGATCGAAATCGAGGATCCTGTTCCGACGCTTCAGATCGGATTGGCGTGGCGCAAAGACGACCCATCAGCCTCCCTGCGACTATTTCGCGACCGGACCCGAGAAACTGAAGCGCCATTGGAGCACGCAGCTATTTCATAAGGTCGGCACCGGTTTGCCGCGCCAGGTGCCTTCTGGTCCGTTGAGAATGACCCGGGCACCGGCGCGAGCCAGCGGCTACATTCTCATTTCCGCGATCCCCTCGATCAGATTCTCGTAATGCCGCATGGTAAAGCCTGCGGCGAGGAAGCGATGCATCTCCTTGGCCGGCAATTCGGCCACGCCGTGCCACAGGTAAATAGATGCGCGCCTCAATGCTTCCAGACGCTCGCTCTCCTGCGGCTTGGGCTCGTTCCATCCGAACAGGGCGCGGAAGAGCCTCTGGAAGCGACTTGGCGCGCGCAGCGAGCGCAAGGATGCGCGACGGGCATCAACCACTACAATCCACTCATCCGAATTGAGGCTCGGCGAGCCAATCCGCTGGCCGTGCTTGCGTTTCATTCACCGTGCCGTGCGCAGCGCGAGGCGCACGGTCGCTGCCCCGCTCAGCCGCTTGATCAGTGCGGAAAGCCCCGAGGGACTGGCATAGCCGCAACTTGCGGCAGCCGAGCGTAGGCTGTCCCCTTTGGCCAGTTGCACCATCGCGATGGCGAAGCAGGCTTGTCGAACCCACGCTTTGAAACTGATACCTGCCTCGCGACGAAAGAAAGATGCGAACCGCCGTCGGCTCATCGAGAGTTCCGCCGCCCATCGATCGACCGACATGTCCGCATGGGGCGTGGACGCAAAATCAATGCATTTGCGCGCGAGCCGCGGATCGGCCGGTATCGGCAACCCAATCGGCAGTCTGGCGGCCCGCGATATCTCCAACGGGAGGAGGTCGAGAACAAGTCGATCTCTCCCCTGTTCCGATCCATCCAGGGGCAGCTTTGCAGCCGCATCCAGAAGCTCCCGCACAAGGTCCGATATCCCGATGACCTTGCAGGTCCTGTCGGCTTTCCCACTGTGGTTCCTGGGGATGAGCGCAAGGGTGACGCATGCTGCATTCGCGAGCTCAAGTGTATGGGCAACACCTGCTGGAACGAATATGCCGCTGGCTGCTGGCGCGATCCAGCGCCCTCTACCGGTCCCCAACGACAGGACGCTCGAACATGCGTAGAGTATATCATACTCCGGCTGTACCTTCTCGAGCCCGGACCAGGTCGATGCATGGCATTCTTCAGCAACGATGACGGTCAACTTTGCATGGGGTGCAATGTCGGCGCTCTCTCCAGGAGGGAGGACCTGCCGTTCAGGCAAGTGCATGGACATGGCCGGGCTGCGCTCCATTGCTACAGCATGAAGCTTGGGCCTTGGATAGCTGTATCCTGCTGATCACTGCTTCAAACTGCTGTTCGGAAAAGCCCACGTTCAAAAAGCGGTCGAATTCAGCTTCCGGGATGGCGAACCCCCGGTGCCACGCCAGCACCGACACCCTGCGCAACGCTTCGAGCCGCTTGTCCGCAAAGGCTGGACTGGGGCGATCACCCTCGAAGAACCGCCTCACGAAGGCGCTGAACTTGCCTGGTGCTTGAAGGGATGAAAGGCGATCACCCCGAGCCAGGGCAACGACAGACCATTCAAGCGCGCTGAGCTTGTCGTTCATGACGTCCTGCCCGGGATCCGCAGCAGCCGGCACGGTTCTCCAGGTCCCGCGATCGAACGGCGTGCCGCGCCATGACGCGACCACCCATCGTTGACGGCTTCATCTTCGATGAACGCCAGTTCGTAAACGTGCGAACGCTGGCCGTGGGTTAAAGTCAGGCGCGCAAAGAAAGAGTGGGGATGCGCCACAGTCTGATCTGACTCGAGAAACCCCTCCTGCTGGGTGAAGCTATATGTCTCGTTTGCCCCATCCCATCTTTCAGTCACGACAAGCACATCGCACGCAGGCCAGGGCTCGCCCTGCTCGGACCAGACCCGAAACCGGGAGGCCCCGTTCGTTTCCACAATCTCCAGCGCGACAAGATCTTGCCCGGTCTTGATAAGACGCCACTTTCCGGCACGCCTCTCGCTTTGCTGGCCCCGATCGTAAAAATTCCGATGGACGTGCGCAGCAGAGCTCGGCGCGCGCGTCGCTTCGCTCTTCCCGGCGACACGGCGTCGGCGGGCTCGCGTGAAGCGAAACGCTATTACAGGCGCAGCCGCCAGCAAGGCGAGGGTTCCTGCGATCGCAAGACCGCGCGCGCGCTTCAACATTGGCTCATAAGTCTGCATGGATGCCTCGCTTATCGCTGGGTCGGTTGGTCGGGCCGGACCGCAGTCCAGCCACCTCCGAGGGCCTTGTAGAGGTTGATCAGGTTTGAGAGGCGAGCGAGCCGCGCCCTGACGAGCGCCTGCTGCGACCCGTAATGGGCTCGCTGCGCGTCCAGCAGTGCCAGATTGTTGTCCTCTCCTTCCCTGAAGCGTTGCTCCGAGAGCTTGAAGGCTGCGCCGCTGGCCGCCTCTCGCGACTGTTCAGCCTTGATCTGATCGTCGAACGTCTGCTGTCCCGCGAGTCCATCGGCAACTTCCCGGAACGCGGTCTGGATCGATTTTTCGTAGGTCGCGATCTCGATGCTTTTCTGGACCTTCGCCTGTTCAAGATTGGCGCGCAGTGCACCGCCGTTGAAGATCGGCAAATTGATGCGGGGCATGAAGCTCCAGGCCCCCGATCCACTCGAGAAAAGATCGTCGAGGCTTGAGCTGGCTGTCCCGCCCGATCCGGTCAGCGTGATGGTCGGGAAGAAGGCAGCCCGCGCCGCGCCGATCGAGGCGTTGGCGCCCTTTAGACCGTGCTCGGCAGCCCTGATGTCGGGCCTTCTCGTGAGCAAATCTGAGGGCAATCCAGCCGGCACGTCCGACGGGACGATCCCGTCGGGAAGCGTCGTGGCAGCGTCGAGTTGCGCTGCAAGGTCCGCGGAAAGCGGTGCGCCGAGCAGCAGCGCCAGCGCATTGCGATCCTGGGCAGCAAGGCGCGTATAAGTCGCAACATCCGCCTCGGCAGTGCGAAGTGCGACCTCCGTCCTTCGCAAATCGAGCTTGGCAATGTTGCCCACCTCGACGAGTTGGTTCGTCAGGTCGTAGGACTTCTTCTGGGCCGCCAGAGTATCCTGCGAAAGGCGCAGCATGGCCTGGTCAGCGCGCAGCGTCAGATAGGCGTTCGCCACTTCTGCAACGAGGCTGAGTTGGGCAGCGGTCCGGTTTTCCTCGACGGCGAAATAGGCTTCTCTCGCCTGATCGCTCAGACTGCGGATACGCCCCCACAGATCAAGCTCCCAAGCCGAAACGGCAGCACCGACCTGATATTGCCGCCGGTTGTAGAATAGATCCGACGGGAGTTTTTGCGCCGTTCCCTCTGCCCCCACGCTGAGGTTGGGCAGAAGTTCGGACCGCTGCACACGATAGCGTGCGCGCGCCGCTTCGACGTTCAACGCTGCGACCCGAAGGTCGCGATTGTTGGTGAGCGACTGGTCGATCAGCTGATGCAGCAGCGGATCTGCGAAGAACTCCTTCCACCCGATGTCGGCGGCCGTCCCTTTGCTTGCTGTTGCGCCATCGCCATAGGCTGCGCCGACAGGGAAGCTTTCGCTCACCGGCGCGACCGGCCGCTCATATTTTGGGGCCATGGTTGCGCACCCAGCGAGCGCAACCGAGGCGAGGAGTGCGGCAACCCTTGCGCCGCGTTGCTTGTAGTGCGCGATCATGCGCTTTGCTCCACGATAGGGGGAACGGCCTTCCGTGTCTCGCGGCGCAGCGCGAAGCGCCGGACGGCGACGTAGAAGACGGGGGTGAGAAGGAGACCGAAGAGTGTCACCCCAAGCATGCCGGCGAACACCGCGATGCCCATGGCGTGACGCATTTCAGCGCCGGCGCCGCTTGCAATCACCAGAGGAATGACACCTGCAATGAAGGCGATCGAGGTCATCAGGATCGGCCGCAGGCGCAGCTTGGCTGCCTCAAGTACCGCCGGCAGCGGTTCGAGCCCTTCCTTCTCCTTTTCCCGGGCAAACTCCACGATGAGGATCGCATTTTTGGCGGCCAGGCCGACAAGGACGACGAACCCGATCTGCGTGAAGATGTTGTTGTCGCCGCCCGATACCCAGACCCCACCGATGGCCGAGAGGAGCGCCATTGGCGCAATCAGCAGCACTGCGAAGGGGAGCGACCAGCTGTTATACTGGGCAGCGAGGATCAGGAACGCGAGCAGCACCGAGAGGGGGAAGACGAAGAGCGCGGTGTTGCCGGCGGCCTTCTCCTGGTAAGTGAGGTCGGTCCATTCGTAGGTCATGCCCGGGGGCAGCGTCTCCTTGAGAATCTTCTCGATGGCCGCGGTCGCCTGACCGGACGAGTAACCCGGCGCCGGCCCGCCGCTGATATCGGCCGACGGATAGCCGTTATAGTGCATCACGCGATCGGGACCGGTGCTGCGCTTGATCGTGACCAAGGAGGACAGCGGGATCATCTCCCCGCTGGCATTGCGCACCTTCAACTGGCCGATATCCTCAGCCTGCTGACGGAAGGGTGCATCGGCCTGGACCATCACCCGGTAGGTTCGCCCGAACCGGTTAAAGTCGTTCACATAGAGCGAGCCGAGATTGACCTGCATGGTATCGAAAATAGCGGTGAGCGGGACGCCTTGAGCCTTGGCCTTAGTGCGATCAACGTCGACCTGGATCTGCGGGGCGTTGGTCTGGAAGCTCACCAGCATGTTCGCCAGTTCCGGCGTCTGCATGGCTTTGCCCATCACCTGCCCTTGCGCCTGCGCCAGTGCATTGAAGCCGAGCCCGGCCCTATCCTCGATCTGCAGCTTGAAGCCACCCATGGCGCCGAGGCCAGGAACCGGCGGCGAGGGAAACACCCCGATAAAGCCGTCAGGGATCTGGCCCATCTTGCCCATGAGCTTGCCGGCGATCGCGAACGAAGAGAGGTCCTGTGTTTTCCGGTTCTCGAACTTGTCGAGCATGATGAACATCAGAGCCGAGTTCGGCAGGTTCGCAGCGCCGTTCACCGAAAGCCCCGGGAACGCGACGACGCTTTCCACGCCCGGTTCGGCCAGCGCGATCTTCGACATCTGCTTCACGACAGATTCCGTGCGATCAAGCGATGCCCCGGTAGGCAGCTGTGCAATGCCGACAAGGAAATACTTGTCCTGCATCGGCACGAACCCGGGGGGTGTCTTGTTGAAACCAAGCCAGGTGAGGCCGACAAGACCCGCATAGAGGATCAGGACGATGCCGGTTCCGCGTACAGCGCGGCGCACCGACCAGACATAACGCTCCGAGGAACGGTCGAAGAAGCGGTTGAAGGCGCCAAAGAAGCGGCCAAATACCTTGTCCATGACCCGCGTAACCTTGTCGCGCGGCGTGTCGTCGCTATGCGGCCGCAGCAGCACGCCAGCGAGGGCCGGAGAAAGGGTGAGCGAATTGATGGCCGACAGGATCGTCGAGATGGCGATCGTGAGGGCAAACTGGCGATAGAACTCGCCCTGCAGGCCCGACAGGAATGCCGACGGGATAAAAACGGCCGCAAGCACCGAGGTGATAGCCAGAATAGGACCGGTAACCTCATCCATGGCGCGGCGTGCCGCTTCCCTTGGGGATTGGCCCAGCCCGATATGCCGCTCGACATTCTCGACCACGACGATCGCGTCATCGACCACGATACCGATGGATAGAACGAGCCCGAAGAGTGACAGGGTGTTCAACGAGAAGCCGAACAGGTGCATCAGAGCGAAGGTGCCGACCAGTGACACCGGTACGGCGACGAGCGGGATGATCGATGCCCGCCAGGTTTGAAGGAAAAGGACAACGACCAGGACAACCAGCAGGGTCGCCTCGAACAGGGTGACAACGACCGACTTCAGCGACGCGCGAACGAAGATGGTCGGATCATAGGCGATGCGATATTCGATGCCGTCAGGAAAGTCGCCTTTCAGCCTTTCCATCGTTGAGCGCACCGCGCTGGACACATCGAGGGCGTTGGCGCCCGGACTCTGAAAGATCTGCAGCGCGAGCGCAGGTTCGCCATCAAGAAGGCTGCGCATCGAATAGCCGTCGGCACCCATTTGAAGGCGTGCCACATCACGCAGCCGCGTGACCTGGCCATCCTCGCCCGTCTTGAGGATGATGTCGCCGAACTGCTCTTCCGTCGTCAGACGGCCAAGAGTGTTCACGGTCACCTGATAGGCAGCCGACGCATTGGGTTGCTGGCCGACCGAACCGGCCGCCACCTGGATGTTCTGTTCCCGTATAGCGGCGACGACGTCGCTCGCAGTCAACCCGCGCGCCGCGACCTTGGCCGGGTCGAGCCAGGCCCGCATCGCATACTCACCCTCGCCTCCCAGGACGACGTCGCCGACGCCGGCGACGCGCGCGAGTTCGTCGCGGACATGGAGGGTCGCATAGTTGGAGAGATAGAGGGGGTCATAGCGCTTGTTCGGCGAGACCAGATGGACGACCATGAGAACGTCGGGTGACGTTTTCTGGGTGGTGACACCGATGCGCTGCACTTCCTCCGGCAGACGCGAAAGGACGCGCGAGACACGGTTCTGGACCTGCACCTGTGCGAGGTCCGGATCCGTACCCTGCTTGAACGAGATCGTCACCTGCATCCGACCGTCGGTCGAGGCCTGGGAGCTCATGTAGAGCATGTTCTCGACGCCGTTGATGGCCTGCTCGATCGGAGCGGCCACCGTTTCGGCGATGACTTCGGGGTTGGCCCCTGGATATTGGGCGGTGACCTGCACCGTCGGGGGGGTGACAGAGGGATATTCGCTGAGCGGAAGCTTCAGCAGCGCGAGGCCGCCTGCAATCAGCATCAGCACCGAGAGGACCACCGCGAATATCGGGCGATCGACGAAGAAGCGTGGAAACTTCATCAGCGTGCCTCCGCGGCAGGTTTGGCGGCGGCCTGCGGATTACCGTTGCCCTGGCTCTGCTGCATCGGCCCCTTGCGCGGCACGACCTGCATGCCGGGACGCACGAGACCCTTGATGATGACAGTGTCCGAGGGCTGCAGGCCCGACTTGATCACGCGCAGCCCATCGACAATCGGACCGAGCTCGACCGGGCGGAAGTCGACCTTGTTGCCCTTGGCGAGAATGAGAACGAAGCTCTTGCCCTGATCGTTACCGACAGCCTGGTCGTCGATGAGGATCGACTGCTGGCGCTCGCCGGTTACAAGCCGGATCCTGGCGAACAGGCCAGGTGCAAGGGCACCGTCAGCGTTCTGAACAAGCGCGCGAGCGCGAATGGTGCCCGCGCTGCGATCGATCCCATTACCCAGGAAGTCCAGCGTCGCAGTGCGCGGGAACCCTTCGTCGGTCATGAGGCCGAACTCGACCGGCAGCTTGGTCGCGGTGCCCGCGCGCCGCGCCTTTTCCACGAAGCTCAGATAGGTGGCTTCGTCGATGTCGAACTCAGCGTAGAGCGGATTGACGGACTTGATGGTCGTCAGCGGGGTCGCCTGCGCGCCGCCGGCAACCACGTTCCCTTCCGTCACAAGAATGCGATCGACCCGGCCGCTGATTGGCGCTGTCACCCGTGTGAAAGACAGATCGAGGCGCGCTGCGGCAACTGCAGCCCTTGCCGCCTGCGTCGACGCGAGCCCGGCACGGCGCTGGGCAACGGCGGCGTCATACTCCTTGCGGGAGATAGCCCCGGTCGCGATCAGACGCTCGGCGCGCGCAAAGTCGGCCTGAGCCTGTGCCGCTTGGGCTTCCGCCTGCGCAAGATTGCCTGCGGCCTGATCGACAGCGACCTGGAAGGGACGAGGATCGATCCGGAAAAGGGTCTGACCCTGACGGACCATGCCACCTTCAGGCACATCGACCCCGATGATCTGTCCGCTCACCCGAGGGCGTAGTTCCACCGATTTTGGTGCAGTCAGCGAACCGTTGAATTCGCTGGACGGTGCCAGTTCCCGGACGATGACCTGTGCGACGGGCACCTGAGGCGTCGGCGGGCCGCCCTGCCCTTGCTGGCCTCCCGAGGGCCCCCCGCAAGCTGCAAGAAGCAGTGCCATTCCAAGCGCCCCCGATGACAGCAGAGTCGCGACTGATTTTCGCATAATTTCTTTCCTTAATTCAGCCACTTCTGCCGGGCCCCCGGACAATGGCTTCCCACCTGTTTTCCCGGGGATGCGGGTTCCAAGCATTGGAAGGTCAAGCGCGGATTCGCGGTGACCACTCGATTTTTCCGCCTCTGCGTCGTGACGAAGCTGGCTCGCAGAACGCGCGGAAAACCGCGCTTTTTTGCACCCATTTCGATCCTCAACGTCGCGGAATACGGCCCACCTCTTCATACTCATGTATGTTATATGAATATGTGTTGATATGTTAGTCGTCAAGACGCGACCGAGATGCAATCGGCGCGCGCCAAGGCACGCTGCCGAAGCAGACGCTATCTTGGGATCGTGATTGTCAGGGCTTTCGGGCCGGCCTGCTCAGGCGCGGCCGGTTCCCGCCTCAATCTCGGACGAGATCAACTGGATTTGCAGGGTGTGGCGTTCCCGCAGGGATTGGATGAGGAGCAAATCATGCTCGTCGCGGGCTTCGCTCGTGTCGAACAGATCCGTGGTAAAGCAACCGCGAGCCATAGAAAGGCCCTGCCCGACTGCTGCTGCTCGATAGTCCTTGGGCCAGTAGAAGAGGCTGATCCAGGGCCATCCGGGTCGGGAGGGGGTATAGCGCGTTACGATCAAACTGTCCGAATGAAACGCCGTCGGCTGATGGTCGAGGAGATCCGGGGCCACCATGGCCGGACGCTCCGCATCAAAAAAAGCATTCAGTTCTGCACGTTCATCCTCGTTCTCGATGATGATCGGATAGTAGCGACCGAGCGCCAGACCGGCGCCGCGGTTCTTTTCAGGCAGATCGAGGACTAGAACCACCGGGCACCCGATTAACGGCGAGGGATAGACGCACTGTTCTCGCGCCAAGTGATCTGCAAGGCGAACCATCAGATCGGGGGCGGTTCGTAGCGACCACGCCTTATCGCGCGCTCTACGTCGAACAGATATCCGCGCCACGGCAATTTCTGATCGGCCCTGGGGAGCGTCTCCCGCATCCGGGCCGCCTCGATGGATCGAATTTCCAGAGCCGCTTGACGCACCTCCGGGCCATCCCGAAACCAGGCATAGACACTGACCGACTTGACCAGCAGCCAGGGACCGAGCGCCACCACGGCGAACATCATGGCCGCATAATGCTTAGCGCCTAAGGTGAGGCCAGCCAGGATGTACACACCAATCGCGATGGCGCTGCCAATGCCAAGCGTCGGCGCCCTGCGAGTCTCATACAGAAAGACGATCCGCCACAGGTCACGGGTGAGGCTAAGCAGCGCCACCCATATGAATGCGAGGAAGACCAAGGTCAGCAAGAGCCCGTAAAGACCTCCTGCGTCTTGTAGCAAGTTTGACGATCCGGCATTCACGCGACCGGCACCTCCGGTTCGTCCGGCACTTCCTCGTCGATCTGCTCGAGCAGTTCATCCGCGATGCTGCGCACGACGATATTATTGATCACACGCGCATCCAGCGCGACCACGCCGCCGGCATAATCCTTTTCATGATGCCGAACGCCGCTATGAGGCTCCGCCTCCTCCGCGTCCCCGGGCAGAAGGCGCTCGATCCAGCTCTTTTTGGGTGGGTCGTCGTCGAACGTCCCCAGTTCGTAGAGAAACCGCTCAGGCCGCGCGAGAGCGATCGAGAGGATTTCGCCCTTGTCGCCTTGACGGATGTCGATGATTGGCCCTTTGTACGCGATGCCGTACTTCCCGCTCATCGTAGCGGTAAAGACATGTCCCACGGGCGTGTACCCATTCTCGGCCGGGCGCGTGATGTGCTCGAAGACCCAGCCTTGGCCGTTCAGGTCATATTCGTCGAAGGCCAGTTCAAAGGTTTCGCCGAGCACGAAATTCACGAGCGCGACCATTTCGGTAATGAGGACCATGCCAAGCGCGACCGCGCCGCTGAACGCCATCGGTTTGTTTCCTGCCACAGCGGCAAAGAAGCTGGTCAGCGGATTCTCGATTTTCGGGCCAAGATCAAGGACCGGATAGGCATCATGAAGTGCCGTCACGAAGGCGAGCGCGCCTTCGATTGCGGCCCATGCCACCAGATGGACGACAATCGAGACGGCTGCGGCCATGACCAGCGCGCTGATAGTCGTTAGGGCGAGTTCGGGGCGCCTGGCGCCTCCGCGCCTGGTCCGAAAATTGAACGCGGCCAGGACGGCGAGGCCGGGCAAAAGGACGAGCACGCTCGCCAGAAGGCCGAGCGTCAGCGCCATCGATTATGAAGCGGGAGCGGTCTTCTTTGGCTGGAAGATGTAGCGTCCGGTCGCGGCTTCGAGCACAATCTTGCCCTGGCCCTTGGCCTTCCGACGCTCGGTCTCGAGCCGAATAAGCTCGCCATACCCACCGACCTTGCGCGCGGCAGTGCCGGCTTTACGCTGTTGTCCAAGGGTCAGAATGCTCGCCATAACCGAAAGGTAGTCTCTTTGTGATGCTGCGTAAATGGCGTGCTTCGGATTTTAGTTCCGCTGCGTGTCAGGCTCGGCGGAGCACCCGGCGCGCTGCCTCATTGACGATGTAGACCGCCTGTCGCTGGGCACCGCGGTTGGGATGGTCGACCCGGTAGCCCTGATAGTGTCGCCGAACCAAGCCGGCCCGCACGAGCTCGGAGACGGCACGGCTGACATTCGTGCGCCCCGAGAGACGGATCCGTTTCGCGACCTGTGCTTCGATGAGGCTTTCGGCTTCACGGGCATCAGCGGGCATCGCATTGCGCTCCGCCAGCTCGCGCCGGACCCGATCCGCGATTGCGAGGCGACGAGGGTCACGCTGCGCCACCGGCGTCAGGGCATCACATAGCCAGTCGCGGACCGGAATGCGACGATCTCCCTCCCGAATATAGGGCCCAGCCGACCCGTTCCGGTCGCTGGCTTGTGCAATAAGGTTGAGCACCATGAAACTGTATCGTGGCCGTTGGCAAACCTCGGTCAGCCGCTCGAGAATGGCAGGCATGTCCAGTACCTCGCGATCAGCAGAAATGACCGGCGTTATCGAGGCTTCCATGGCGAAAAGATCGGGCTGGAACATGGGAACATTTCAAGCACATCCCACACCCAATGTGAATCCCTCTCAGAGAGCCAACGCCGTTTTGAACACTCGTGGCACTTCACCGCAGCGCTCGCGCAATCCTCATTTGTTTACACATCGTCCTTGCCGACCGGCCCACCCTCGCCTTCGAGGCGATTGAGAGCGCGGACATCACGCGCATTGAACCGCAGCCGAACCCCGATACCGCCTTCCTCCCCTTCCGGAAGGAAAACCGCGCCGCACTCTTCGAGATAATGCAGCAGGCGCAGTCTCGCGTCCGGCTCGAGCTCTCTGATCCCGTCTTCAAACGCGGCAAGGTCGTCCTCATCGACGGCGACAGCGAGCGCAGCGTGCGCGCGAGGCACTTCGACGAGGCTGCGCGCGGCAAGGGCGAGCTTGCCAACCAGCGGCGGGCGGGTCTCACGCATGATCAATTACTCCTGATTGTTGTTCAATTGGCGAGAGGCCTACGGCCATTCAGCTGCTCCCCATCGCCGGCTCGGTCGCAAAGAGTCGCCTCTGTCACTTTACCGCCTCGGGTAAAGTGACAGAAGTGGTCTCTCGCAGGAGCTCTGCTCAGACATCGGAGACGTCTTCGTTGGTAATCGCATCGGGACCAGCACCAAGATCGGCAAGTTTCCGCCCAAGGAGGTCCGCGTAGGCTGGCGGACAGAGGAGATAGAGCTCCGTACCAAAGCCGTACATGCTGCCCCAGTCGCTGCGGAATGTACGCCAACCATGCCGGGCCTCCCAGGCAGCCTGAACCTCGCTACGCATCGCAGCGCGTCCAGGATATGGCTGGGTTACCAGCACATAGGCCCGCGCCTCCGGATCGAACCAACAACTGTCATGATCCGCAATGGGCGGCCGATTGTCCCAGTCGCCCTTGGGATAGCAGCGCCGCGATCGCGATGGTTTGAGGCCCGTCGCATCCATGAATTGAAGTGCGCGGGCGACCTTCGCTACATCCATCATACTCGCCTCGCGGTCCCGCATGCTGCCATCGCTGATGAGCCGTGCCTCTCCATCGATGCGGCAGCCGCCCAGTGTTTCGATCAGCTGGTGGGGCTTCACCAGCTCGCCCAACGCGTGCTTCAGGCTGATCGATGCCCCTACCTGCCCACCGGTTCGCTCCTTCCGGCTCCACCAGCCCTGGCTGATCTCGATCCGATTTGACCAGGGGGATGCGGGTGCCAGCTCCGGCAGTTCCTTGAGTGCATGAGCGAAGTTCTGAAATCCACCGCCGCGTGCGGCGGTGTCCAGCGCCTGGTAGCGAGGGATATCCTGCTCACGCGCGATCTTGCGCGCGCGCAGCTTAACATCCGAAATCTTCTGGAAACTATATGCCATCGCCATTCTCCGTCGGCTTCGGAAAACGTCGCCTGCTACCGTCGCCCAATGCCGCGAAAACGGGATGGGAATCAGAAATTCATACAGTGCCACGAAGGCTTCGCTTGAGCAGGCGGCCGGCCACTGCGATGACCGACGCCTTCATTTCATCTTGGTGTTCTTCTGTCAATTGGACAGGTTCATCGCGGCTCTACGATCTGGGCGATCAGATCGGTGAGATCATACCCCTCGCGCGCATAGAAGAGGCGCCAACCTTGCTTTCTGCATTTGCCCAGCTTGCGGCGATCACGCTCCTGCGTCCGGATGAAGGCGTCTTCTCCGCCAAAAAATGCGACAGGCAGATCATGCTGAGCGCCCTGGAACTCGATCGCGGTACGCAGCGAAGGAATGGCGATGTCGAGATGCTGTCGCCCTAGCCAATCTGGCCGGTGATGCTGAAGCACATCGAGCGCGGGAAACGCTGCCTTCAGCTCGTAGTAAAGTCTGGTTTCGGAAATCCACCCTTCGCCGACGCGTGGAAGATCGCTCTCCTCACGCCAGGTGTTCTCGGCGTCGCGGATCAACGCCACGCATTCGGCCTCCGCCCGCTTTGAATAGGAAAAATGCCAGCCGCCCGGCGGCTGAACCACGAGGTAGCTGGGATGACCGTTGAAGAGGCTATACCCTGCCTTGTGCTGGTGAGCGTCCTGCGTCCAGTGAACAATATCGACAGGGTTGCCATGTGCCGCGCGCTCATCCAGCTGGAGCTGGATAAATTGTTCGACCCTCAGCAGGTTCTCCCTGCCGAATTTCGTCACCTTCGGACCGAATAGCGCGGTGATGTCGCGCGCTGCCGGTGGCCTGCCCAGGCTGAGCTTGAGATCGAGGATATTGCTCGCGCGCAGGCTTGCACGGCCTCCAAGACCCGGAAGCGGCATGAGCGCCAGGCCGCGATCAAGGTCTTTTGCGCCTACGGCCGCATCGCTCGCCCAAATCTCAAAATACTCGGCAAGATCAGGTGCGACCTTCTGGCCGATGCCTATAAGCCGGTCGGCGGCGGCCCGCCACTTTGCGCGATCGCCGTCAGTGCGCACCGCGGGCATGTCCCAGAAATCAATCACCTCACGCTGACAGGGAAGATCCGCGATCAGCTTGATCGCCTGATCGAATGCCTCCTCTCTGTTCAATGTCGTCCCCCGATGCCGTCCGATGCTCCAGCCGACAATTCGGCCCATTGCAGCGACAAGGTCAATGAAAGTCCCGCGACTTTATTCTGACCATTGTCGCTTTCGGCCCATCGCGCGCATCCGGTCCGCCGCCACGCGTCGCGCCATCAGCGGGTGCAGCCAGATGCGGCAGCGACCCACTCCCGATCGAACGGAGCATGGGCGTGTAATCGATGATTTTGTCGATGATGATATGGGTGACGATACCTTCTCGCTGCAGACGCCCGCGCAAGCCGACCATTGCCGAAGACAGGACGGTGCGGCGCTGTGCTTCGAAGCGATCGGGCCATAAAATCCCGTTTGCAATCCCCGTCTCATCCTCGATTGTAATGAAAAGCACGCCTTTTGCCGAGCCGGGCTTCTGACGGACCAGGATGATGCCTGCCACTTCCACATGCCGGCCATCCTTGACCTGATCGAGATCGGCGGCAGCCTTGACGCCGCGGCGGCGCAGCTCCTCGCGCAAGAACTGGACAGGGTGCGCCCTTAGCGAAAGTTGAATGGTCCGGTAGTCCTCGACCACCTCGCGCCCCTCGCTGAGCGGTTCGAGCGTCACCATAGGCTCCTGGCTTTCCGGGCTGATCGCACCCTCACGTGCGTCGGCTGCCGCAAACAACGGGAGTGGAGCATCACCCAAACCCTTGACCTGCCAGAGTGCCTGACGACGATCATGCGCGAGACTATGAAAGGCGTCTGCTTCCGCTAGCCGCTCTATCGCCACCGGCGGTACGCCTGCCCGCCGCCATACGGCTTCGACGCTCTTGAAAGGCTCCTCGCCACGGGCCGACACGATCATCGCGCCATGAAGGTTGGACAGACCGCGGGCCATTCGCAATCCAAGCCGCACCGCCAGAAACCGTCCCCTGCCCTGCTCGAGAGTGCAGTCCCAACGACTGGCGTTCACGCAGGGCGGGCGGATTTCGACGCCATGCGCGCGCGCGTCACGGACAATCTGCGCCGGCGCATAGAACCCCATCGGCTGCGCATTCAGGAGTGCGGCGCAAAAGACATCGGGATGATGGCATTTCATCCAACTCGAGGCGTAGGCGATCTTCGCAAAACTTGCCGCATGGCTCTCTGGGAAGCCATAGGATCCAAAGCCCTCAATTTGCTTGAAAGTGCGTTCAGCGAAATCTCGCGGATAGCCCCTCCCCACCATGCCTTCGACGAGCTTGTCGTAAAAATGGCTGACGCCGCCGGTGAATTTGAAAGTAGCCATGGCCCGGCGCAGTTGATCGGCCTCAGCCGGTGTGAAACCCGCACCGACTATCGCGACTTTCATCGCTTGCTCCTGAAAAAGGGGCACGCCCAGCGTCTTTTCCAGGACGGCCCGAAGTTCGGGACGCGGATACTCAGCCTTTTCCGTCCCCTCGCGCCGACGCAGATAGGGATGAACCATATCGCCCTGGATCGGTCCCGGCCGGACAATCGCCACTTCGATCACCAGATCATAGAATTTCACAGGCTTGATCCGCGGCAGCATCGACATTTGCGCCCTGCTCTCGATCTGGAAAACGCCCAGCGTGTCAGCACGCTGGATCATCGCGTAGACAGCCGGATCATCGTGCTGGAGCGTCGGCGACGCCATTGTCATCGCTACTCCGCGATGTTCCTCGAGCAAGGCAAAGGCCCGGCGCATGCAGCCCAGCATGCCCAGTCCAAGAATGTCGACCTTCATGAACTTCATCGCATCGATGTCGTCCTTATCCCATTCTATCACCTGGCGGTCGTCCATGGCCGCCGGCTCAATGGGGACCAGTTCGTCCAGCCGGTCGGAGGTGAGGACGAAGCCGCCGGGATGCTGTGAGAGGTGCCGCGGCGCACCAATAAGCTCGCGCGCCAGCGAGAGGGTCATCGAAAGGCGTGGATCGCTGGTGTCGAGATTAAGTTCACGTGCCTGTTCGTCGCTTACACCCTCGATAGACCAGCCCCAGATCAAACCCGAGAGCGCCCCTGTCATGTCGGCGGGAAGCCCCAATGCCTTGCCGACATCGCGCAATGCGCCGCGCGCCCGATATCGGGTCACCACGGCCGTCAGGGCGGCACGGGTCCGGCCGTAGGTTTCATAGATCCATTGAATGATCTCTTCACGGCGCTCATGTTCAAAATCGACATCGATATCGGGCGGCTCTTTGCGCTCGCCCGAAACAAACCGCTCGAAAAGCAGCTCATGCTTGATCGGATCAATCGAGGTGATCCCAAGCACGAAGCAAACGCAGCTGTTCGCTGCCGAGCCCCGTCCCTGGCAAAGGATCTTCCGCCGGCGCGCCTCGGCAACGATGCTGTTTACCGTCAGGAAGTAGGGCGCATAGCTCAGCTGATCGATCAGCGTGAGCTCGTGTGCCAGCTGATCGCAATAGGCCTTCGGCACGCCTCGGGGGAACATGCGGGCTGCCGCAGCCGCAGTCAGCCGCTCGAGCAGCATCTGCGGGGTTTCCCCTGCGACTGCCTCCTGAGGATATTGATATTGAAGCTGGCCCAGATCGAACGCGCAGGCGCCTGCGATATCACGGGATGCGGTAATGGCGTCGGGATAAAGACTGAAGCGCCGCTCCATTTCGCTGCCGGTTTTTAGGTGTCGATCGGCGTATCGCTCACGCTTGAAACCCATGGCGTCGATGGTCGTTCGATGGCGGATCGCCGTGACGACGTCCTGCAAGAGCTCTCGCTCGACGCTATGATAGAGGACATCGCCAAGGGCGACACGCCGAACGCCGAATTCCCGCCCCTGTGCGTCCAGTTCGTATATTCTCAGCGCATCATCCGGCCGCCGCCTTAGCGACAGGCCCAGATAGCCCTGCTGGCCGAAGATCGAGACAAGGCGTTGCAGGGCGGCCGCATTGGTCTCATCAGGTAGATCAGGCAAAAGGATGGCGATCAGCCCTTCCGACCATGGTGGCAGATCATCCCAATGCAGCTCGCAGCGGCCCTTGCCAGCGCGGCCTTTCCCAAGAGTCAGTAGACGGCAGAGCCGGGTCCAGCCCAGACGGTCAGTGGGATAGAGCAGAAGGCTGGTCCCGCATGCGAGATCGACCCGCGTACCGGGAATAAGCCTGACACCTGTTTCCTTTGATGCTTCCCAGGCACGCACCAGTCCGGCGACCGAGTTGCGATCCACGATGCCAAGAGCAGACAGGCCCAGCACAGCTGCCTGCCCAAACAGTTCCTCGCATGACGACACGCCGCGCAGGAAAGAGAAATGCGTGGCGACCTGCAGCTCGACATAGCCCGACGCACTCATCCGAAGATCCCGTGGATGTGCCATGAAAGGTCGCCCGAACAGGCATGCTCGCCATCCCCTCGACGGAAAACCCAGAACCGCTCGCCATGCTCGTTCTCGACCCGGAAATAATCTCGAACGGCGTGGCTTTCGGCGGGTCGACGCCACCATTCCCCACGGATACGCTCAGGCCCATCGGCGCAGATGATCGTATGGGTGACGCCGCGCCATTTGAATCGCTTGGGAGGGTGATCGGGCAACCCTGCCAGCACATTTTCGATGCGTTCAGGCCTCCGCAGCATCCTGGCAGGTCTCGGCCACAACGTGGACCAGCAATTGGCTACCTCCAGCGGGAAGACCCGCCCGATGCTACGCTCAGGAACATCGCTCTCGAGTGCCGTTGGTCGATAAATCGCGGCTTGCCCCAGGCGCGTGACGATCTGATCGACCAGCGAAGCGAGGTCTGCAGGCGCATTCTCACCAAAATCGGCTGTCAGCGCAATCGGATCGAGCGGCTCGGATCGCAGGGCAATGAGCCGCATGCTGTCGATGCCGAAGCCCGGGTCGATCGTCTCGATCTTCATCGTCAAAAGGCGGAGCATATGGGCAATGTCACGCGTACCTCGCTCCGTTCCGACAACCACTGCCTGTTCCGCGCGATCGACCCGCTCACAGACGAGACGCAGAATCCTGACACCCAGCCCTCGCGACAGCAGGAGTCTTGCAAGGTCTTGCGTCAGATCGGCGATGACACGGGCGATCGTCTCGGCTGCGCCGATTGGCTCAGCAAAGCGCCTTACAACGTCCGGCATCTCGAAAGGGACGACCGGAACGAGCGGCTCTGCAAGCCGTCCGGTTGCCTGGTCCAGCCGGCGGAGCAAGCTACCACCCAAGCGCCGGCTCAGAGGCGCACGAGGCATCGCGACCAGATCGCCGATCCGTTCGATGCCCAGCCGCTGCGCGCCATCCCGCTGACGCTCGTCGAGTCTGAGGGCCGCTATCGGCATCGAACCCAGAGCAGTTAGTTCCTCATGCGTGCGGCAGATCGAGATCCGCTCCTTTCCAAAGCGGGCAAGGGCATGGGCAGCACCAACCGTATCGGCGATGGCGATCCGCCCAAACAGGCCGGCTCGGTGGCAAAAGCGAAGAATATGGCGCGCCATCTTCTGCTCTCCGTCGAACAGATGCGCCACGCCGCTGATATCCATGAGCAAGCCATCCAGTTCATCGACCTGCGCCGTCGGAGTCCAGCGTCGGACGGCAAACAAAGCCAAACGGTGCAGGAGCGCTCGATCGCCTTGCGGATCTGCATCCCGAACATCCAGATCCGGCATCAAGGCCCGGGCATGCGTCAGCGCCATCCCAGGGTGCAGACCGGCAGCGGCTGCAGCATCATCCACAGCCGCAAGGATCATCCGCTGCTTCTGAGCAATGGTCGTCACCATTGGCGGGAACATCTGCTCTACCCCGCTGGCAACCGGCTTGGCCTTTGTAGGAGAGGACATGGCGCGAAACGGATTGTCGGCAACTTCTGAGCGCCGGCCAAGCTCGCGAGCGCTAGGACGCTGATGGACCGGGAGGCTTTCAATCTGCTGAGCGCGCATCTGCATCGCTGCGCCTGCACCTTGCGACTGCGCCCAACGCGCACCTGGCCTCCACCCGCCCCCACGCGGACAGGAGCAGGACGACCCGTCGTCGTTTTCCAGCGGCGGGACTGCCAATGGCGATCCGGAATTCCGTTCAGGCTGCCTGCCGCGCCTCGCCTCTTCGCGGCGGAGCCGGTCGACGGCGAGGCTCGGCAGGTACAGCGACGCGACCCTGCGCATCACACCCCTCCAGCAACCAGGTAAAAGGATCACCGCCACGCTGCCGCATGAGCGAAACCTGCCAGCGCGGTCGCCCGACACCCGCAACCGGGAGCGGAGAGGAAGGCGCACAGCCGATCCGCCAGCGCGTGACGGCCGAAGACGGCGTGGACAGGGGATCATCGCTTGCCTTGCGCCACCGCCGCAGGAGCAGAGCGGTCGTGCCACCCTCCTCCGCCGCAAGCTGGAGGCGCCGCGTCGCCGTCATGCCAACCCGCGTAACCTCGCATACCACTGCGGCAAGCGCAC
This sequence comes from Pseudorhizobium sp., assembly GCA_035998065.1. GTDB lineage: Bacteria > Pseudomonadota > Alphaproteobacteria > Rhizobiales > Rhizobiaceae > Neorhizobium. Next base: position 24,578 of record DASYHX010000351.1, on the reverse strand, counting down.
CATGCCGGAGCGCCTCTTCCATTACCGCAAGCGCATCCTCGTCCTTGCCCGCCTCGACCTGAATGAGGCGATCGGCAGCGATTCCCGCGCTGGCAAGGCCAGGCGCAAAAAGATCGGGGCGTGCCATGATCCAGAGGATATCCGCCGTAGAAGCACGCGAGGCTATGCCGGCCGCGAACAGGCTCGCAGCCGCATCATCTCCCATACTGGCAGTCTGACCGGCGAACTCGTGCAAGGCTGCCGATGCGAGCCCTCCCCCGGCGAGCCGCTCGTCCAAGGCTGCGACCGCAAAAGGCAGATACTCCGCCTCAGGCCGAAGCACAGGCGAAATTGCCTGGATTTCAGCCATGAGGGCTTGAAGCCTTTCAGATTTGGACGCGATCGACATAGCAAAGACGGGGACTCGTTTGTTCGCTATATGTTCTCATCCTGCTTTCCGGGAGTCAATTGATTCGGTTCCAGCGATTGGAAGGTTTGCGACCGGCGGATCAGCTTGATCCGGGTTACCGAAAAGCGGCCCGCCAGCTTCGGGTGGCCGGGCGTTCCCGTCCTGATCGGCCGATCCGCACCACGTCAGCAAGAACCGGCGTTCGAGCGCGACCGCTATGCGCTCGACCATCTCGACGCGCGCGCCGCGGGCCTTGATAGGGTTGCGATCGGCAAGCGCTCTCCTCAGCCAGGCAGGCGCGAGGGAGATGGCAATCGAAATATCAACACGCATCTGGTGGGCAAGGCCAAGACGATCGCGCCCCTCCGGGACGATGATGTCGTCAGGCAAAAATTCCTCGGGGTCATTGGCATCCATCGCACCATGGAACATAGTGTGAACATGAGTCGCAAGCGCTGAATCTGGTGGGGGTCTGATATCCACAGGAGAAGGTCCAGCGCTCTGCTGCGGAAGCGCGATTAGAACTCGGCAGCGCAACGACAGATCGCTAATAGTCCAGAGCGGACCGCACAGGGCACGCCTGATCGAATGAATTTGGGGTTTTCATGACTTTCGAGGAATATCAGCAGGACGGTCGTACCCGCTATCTGGCGCTTGTCGATGCAATCCAGAATATTCTTCAACACATGCTTATACAACACGGCTTGATGGCTCACACCATTACCGGTCGTGCGAAAGAGGTGGGGTCACTCGCCAAGAAGCTCAAGAACCGCGGCATCGACCCGGCCGATGCGATTGACGAGAGGCTCAAGGATCTGGCCGGATGTCGGGTCGTGTTCCTGACCAATTCGCAGGTCGAGGCGTTCAACCATACAGGGGCGCTGCACGAAAACTTCGAGGTCCTCGACGTTAACGTCCACCATCCCGTGCCGGGCACGGATACAGAGACCAAGCTCTTCGACAGTACCAATTACCTCGTCTGTCTTAAGCCCGAACGCCTGGCCCTGCCCGAATATCGCGCATTCGCGGGGCTGCGCGCTGAAATCCAGATCCAGACGCTGCTCAACCATGCCTGGGCGGAGATGGGGCATGACACAATTTACAAGGAGCCCAACCTCAAACATCTCGGCGCCGCGCGTATGGCCGATATTGGCGAACGGATGAACCGCGTGATGCAAGCGCACCTCGTGCCCGCCGGCCACGACTTCGACAAGATCGCCGGTGATTTTCGGCGCCTGGTTCAGGCGGATGGCGCCGTCGACGCTGTGACCGCAACGATCGTCGCGCCTCAAGATAACAACGCTCTCGAAGATGCCCTCGAGACCTATGCCGACCTGGTCCTGCCCCATTATGACGATCCGGCAGCGCATTTCCTCGAAATGTTCGAGGCACTGATCACAGCGGTCGAACGCTCGCGCGATTTCCCGGTAGTTCCCATTGAAACTTCGTTCGGTGCGCTGCCCGGGAATACGAGCATTCAGGTTGCCCGCCGGGTCAAGGACCTGATCAGCGCATACCGCCATTGCGATGCAGAGCGGACGTTCCAGGCATTGATACGCCTGTACATGGGAGCTTCGAGCGAGGAGGAGCGCCACCTCTGGATCGAGCTCGGCGAGAAGCTGACAAAACATGATCTCGCGATCTGGGAGAGGTTCGGCGCGGCAGCGCAACAGGTCGTTCTGGACGGCGTCGCTTCCCTGACGGCGGACGAAACGCAAGCATCCCGTCCTTTACTGGTTGCGATGCTCAAGGAAGTCCTCTCACCCGATCTTGGGGGCACAAGCCGGAAATCCGACGCCGTCATTTTTCACCAGGGCGTGGTGCCTGCCAGTGATCATGTCCGCGACCTGCGCACCAGCGTGATCGATTGGCTTGAAAAATGGCTTGACGAGAGCACCCAGGATAAGGACCGATTGAAAATTCTCTGTGGGCTGCGAGAAGCCTGCGCGGCGCCAGCGTACGGCAACTTCGATGCTGGTCTAGCGAAAATCCTTTTGGACGACACCTCGCGGGTCTGCAGTATCATGACTGCCCGATCCGCAGCATGGGGCCTGGAGCTGCGGCGCTGGTGCGAGGTCGATGCGCTCCACACCCATTATCGCTATCACGTGCTGCGACCAGATCTGGCCGAAATGCCAGACTTGGTCGCAGCCCAGAAGGCTGCGGTGGATGCATTGCTGTCGCTGCGGGATCTGTTGAACGCAGACGCTGAGTTCTTTCTGTATAAGACCCTCATCGGCCATGATACGGTGCGTCCCGCAGCCTGGGATGGCGACCACTTCGACTATCAGGCGACCGATGCATGGCGCGCCGAGCGCTATGCCGTGATCGTCGAGGAGATTACCCCGCAGGCTGTGGCCGATTGGATGACGACCCTGTACCGGTTTATCGAAGCGGTAGGATCGGACGGCGGGCATCTGACGCCCTTGCGTAACTGCATGCATAAGCTCGCACGCGAGAAGCCGGACGTTGCCATTTTGATGCTTGATGGGATCGAGGCGACCGGAACGGCTTTTCTTGCCCAGCTTCTTGTCGGGCTTGACGAGGCGGGTCGGAATGATGCGGTCGATAGGCACCTCGACGCCTGGCTTGAGACGGGCGCGCAGTTACCAGGGATTGGCGACTATCTGCGGCTGCGGGCCGCGCCCGATCCCGAGCGGCTTGCGGCCTATGTTGCGCGCGCTGTCGCAGATGAAGATGAACAGTCGATCATCGCCGGGGCAACGACGGCCGCCGTCTGGTATGATCGCGAGGCCGATCAGCTTCTAATCGAGCGCGGGCTGATGCCGGCCGTCGATTTCTTCACCGCGCGGACTAAGCCGTCCTGGATCAAGCAGTTGTGGACGCCGGGAAATGCCAAGATTGTTCAAGCGCTGAGCGCGGGCGAGGCAGAGCGCTTTCTCGCCTCGTTCGTTTCAATCGAGGGCGTGGGTCATCGGGACGTTCGCCTTCTGGCAGCCATCGCGCCGAACTTTCCGGACCAGGTGATCGATTTCTTCGGCACACGAATTCGGCACGGGAGGCAGACAAACCGACGGCGCTTCGACGCTGTTCCGTTCGACGCCCACGACCTGCCCGAAGTCCTTTCTCCCCATGTGGACCTGTTGATCCCCGCGATCCGCGACTGGCATGCGGAAAACTCTGACTGGCACGAGTACCGCGGCGGGCGCCTGTTCAGGCACGCCTTCCCCGAACTGTCAGCGGCCGTATCGGAAAAGCTGATCGAGATCGCTCGCGAGGGCAGCAACACCGATCTGGAGTTCATCCTCAAAACGCTTACGACCTATGAGGGCGATGAGGGTATCTATCCTGTCTGTATGGAAGTGGTCGATCGTCTGGAACCTGGCGCCAACCTGCTGGAAAATGTTTCGCGGGTGTTGGGGGCGACTGGGGTCCTGACCGGCGAGTTCGGGCACGTCCAGGCCTATGCCGAGCGCAAGCAGCGGATCGACCGATGGAAGGACGACCCGCGCCCCCACGTCAAAGCCTATGCTGTAAGCCGCAGCCGGGAGCTTGAGCAATCCATGGCGTGGGAGCAGAGGCGCGCGAGCCAGGGCGTGGCCCAGCGCAAACGTGCCTTTGGAGAGGAGTAGCAGCGCTCGGCTTGAATTGGCCATCGTGACGCCGAGTGGCAGATAAACTGGCCGCCGGCATCGCTATGATGCGGGTCTCTTTTCAGAATTTGCAAACTGCTTTGCTCCGAACGGGCCCGACACATCGGACCACAAGGCATTTAAGACATCATAGTTATTTTGATATTTTACCTAACAATAACCCATTATTCATATCTAATTTGATTGTTACTTTCCGCACTTTTCTTCAATAAATTGAAATAAGTGCGTGGATGATACAACATATCCGCATAAACACTCGAATTTAGACTTTCACAAAACCTTACCAATCTAGGAAGGTTTGGGTTTTTACTTTTAGACGTGACACGCTCGCCCAGATCGACTAGGGGGCATCCATGCGCCGTTTAGGAATCTTCCTTCTGTGCCTGCTTTCGGTCTCGTTGCTGACGACCGCGATGGTGCACGCCCAGGAAATTCCCAGCGCTCCGACCATCGACTGTTCCGGCTATGTGCACACCGATGGCGACGCTGATCAGACGCAAGGTGATGCCGACAAGGCAATGCCCCACCACCATGGTAGCTGCCATGGTGGAACCGCATTTGTCCCGGCTGCAGCGAGTGACGATCTGCTAGGCTCCGCACGACATGCGCCTGTGTTCGTTCCCGCTCCGGCAGCATCCAAGCGCTGGGCCATCGGGCCTGATCTGCGCCCGCCTATTTCCTGACCGAGCCATAGCGGACCCTCGCGCCTGAAGCTCGCGGTGGGTCATCCGTGACTCGTTTCAGGATAAATCTTCATGTTCCGATCCATTGCAGCCTTGCTGGCTGCCGTGTCCTGCGTCGCCGTGGCGCAGGCACAGGAGGCGCCTGCGCTTACGGCAGATGCAGCCCCGTACACACTCGAGCAGGCTGTAGCCGCCGCCGGCGGCAGCGCACCGGCAGTCCAAGCGGCGCAGGCTGGTGTTGAAGCGGCCCAAGCAGGGCGCCGGGTTGCCAGTCTGCGACCTAATCCCACCATTCAGACGCAAGTCGAGAACATCGCGGGAAGCGGTGCCTACAGCGGTGTCAGAAACGCAGAGTCGACCGTCAGCGTTGCCATTCCCATCGAGCTGGGAGGAAAGCGCTCTGCTCGAATCGCAGTCGCTGATGCTCAGACTGATCGGGCCCTACTCGTATCGGCAATTACGGAGGCGGACATCAGGCTGCAGGTCACGCAGCTCTATGTAGAGGCCGTGGCTGCGGAACGTCGTGTCCAAACTGCTCGCGATCAGTCTCGCATCGCAGGCGACGCGGCCAATGCCGCAAGGGTCAGGGTCCAGGCCGGTAGAGCCTCTCCGATCGAAGAGCAGCGCGCGAACGTCGCGAAGATCAATGCCGATGCCGAACTGGTTCGAACCATCAGATTGGCGCAGGCTTCGCGCGCCAATCTGGAGAGGCGAGTGGGTCAGCCCATGGGTGGCCCGCTCGACACGGCGTGGTTCGAAAGCCTTCCGCGCGGCTATGGGCCGGAAATGCCACCGAGCGCAGCCGGCACACTGGCACTTGCGGCGGCGGGCGCCGATCTCGCCATTGCCGACGCGAATGTGCGCCTTGCAAACTCCCAGCGTGTTCCAAACCTCGAGGCTGGTCCCGGCCTGCGCAGACTGTCGGGCACCAATGATACGGCGCTGATCTTCACTGTCACCATGCCCATCCCGATCTTCAACTCGGGGAAGGCATCCGTGGCGCAGGCGCAGGCGCAGCGCAATCAGGCCGAAGCACAGAAGCGCATGACGGCGCTCGATGTCGAGCAGGCCATCACCGACGCGCAGACCGCGGCCTCGAATGCCGCGGTGACTGCGCAGACGGCAACCGGTCCCGCACTCGAGGCTGCCCAGGAGGCCGCTCGCATCGCCCGCATCGGATATCGTGAAGGCAAGTTCGGGCAACTCGACCTGCTCGATGCCGAGCGCACGCTTAGCGAAACCCGCCTCGCCGCCATCGACGCTCTCGCCTCCTACCAGAATGCCCGTGCGCAGCTGGAGCGCCTGGCCGCGCCCGCACCGGAACAGGGGAACTGATCCATGAAATCCAAGACCATCATCTACGCAGCGCTTCCTTTGTCCCTCATGCTGGCCCTCGCCGCATGTGGGGGTGAGAGCGAGCAGAACAAAGCGGATCAAACAGCGCCCGCCGCTGTGGGCAAGGCCGGTGGCGAAGCCCACGCTGACGAGGGCAAGATAACGCTGACCACCGACCAGATCGCATCGGCAGGAATCCAGACGGCGCGTCCTGTTATAGGCGGGTCGGGCACGATCGAACTGCCCGCAACTATCGATGGCGACCCGCAAGGCACGCAGGTCGTTTCCGCAGCGATCGGTGGCCGAGTCGTGTCGCTGACCCGCAACCTCGGCCAGTCAATCGGCCGTGGCCAAGCGCTTGCCGTCATCGAAAGCCGAGAGGCCGCATCGCTCAATGCAGAAACGGAGGCCGCCCGCGCGCGCCTGTCCCTGGCCAACAGCAATCTCGCGCGAGAACAGCGCCTCTTTTCCCAGCGGGTATCACCGGAGCAGGATCTCATCGCCGCCCGCACGGCGGCGACCGAAGCACGAATTGCGCTTCGCCTAGCGCAGCAGCAGGTCTCGGCCGCAGGCACGGGCGGTGGCGGCCTCAATCGTATCGGCATCGTCGCGCCGATATCCGGGCAGGTCATCGGCCGCAGCGTAGTGCTCGGGCAGACGGTCGCGGCAGATGCCGAGCTTTTCCGGGTCGCCAACCTCTCCAGCGTTTCCCTGTCGCTCAACCTCCAGCCGCAGGACGCCGGTCGCGTACGTCCGGGCGCGATGGTGACGGTGAAGGCAGCCGGCCGCGAAGCGACGGCCAAGGTGACCTTCGTGTCGCCTGCCCTGGATCCCAACACCCGGCTCGTCCCCGTCATCGCGACGCTCGATAATCGCGATGGCAATTGGCGCGTCGGCGAGCCTGTTACGGCTTCCGTTGCCCTCACGGGAAGCGGTGGCGATGGCGCAATCCGCGTACCGCTGACCGCCGTGCAGACCGAAGAAGGCAAGTCCGTGGTCTTCGTGCGCACCAAGACCGGCTTCCAGGCGACACCTGTGCAGCTTGGCGACAGCGCCGGCGACAGTGTGATCATCAAGTCGGGCCTTAAGGGCACCGAGGTCATCGCTACCGTCAACAGCTTCACGCTCAAGGCCGAACTCGGCAAGAGCGAAGCGAGCCACGAGGACTGAGCCGATGATCGCCCCAATCGTAACCTGGGCGGTTCACAAGCGCTGGCTCGTCCTGCTGCTGACCGCCATTGCCGCCGTGATCGGTGCCGCCGCCCTGTCACGGCTGCCCATCGACGCGGTTCCCGATATCACCAACAATCAGGTTCAGATCAACGTCCGCGCGCCTGCGCTTTCGCCCGAACTGGTCGAGAAGCAGGTCGCCTTTCCGATCGAGACCGCGCTCGCCGGCATTCCCGGCCTCGACTATAGCCGCTCGCTCAGCCGTAACGGCTTTGCGCAGGTTACTGCCGTCTTCTCCGAAGACACGGACATTTTCTTCGCCCGCCAACAGGTCGGCGAGCGCCTGACCGGTGTCTCGGAAAATCTGCCCGACGGCGTCAGCCCGGAAATGGGGCCAATCGCGACAGGTCTGGGCGAAGTCTACATGTGGACCGTCCGCCTGGAGCATCGCAAGGACGACAAGCATCAGCCCGGCGAACCGGGCATGCAGCCGGACGGCAGCTACATCACGCCCGAGGGCGAAAGACTGACCAACGACACGGACAAGGCAACCTATCTGCGTACCGCGCAAGACTGGATCGTCTCACCGCTGCTCAAGAACACCAAGGGCCTGGCTGGCGTCGATTCAATCGGCGGCTATGCCAAGCAGTTCCTCGTCGTGCCCGACGTGCAGCGGCTGGCATCGATGGGGATCACCCTGACGCAGCTCAGCACTGCCCTCGAGCGCAACAACACCAGCGTCGGCGGCGGCTTCGTCAATCGCAACGGCGAGGGGTTGGCGGTGCGCGCCGACGCCCTTGTCCGCAATGCGGACGAACTTTCGAAGATCGTGGTTGCCACCAGGGACGGCGTACCCATCACCTTGGGCCAGGTCGCATCCGTCCGCACCGGCCAGGCGATCCGCATGGGCTCGACATCCGAGAACGGCACTGAGGTCGTCGTCGGCACCGCCATCATGCGTATTGGAGAAAACAGCCGCACGGTCGCAACGGCCGTCGCCAACCGTCTGGACGAGATCAACGCCTCGCTGCCGCCGGACGTGATCGTTCAACCGGTTCTCAACCGCACCGCGCTGGTGAACTCCACCATCAAGACGGTCGCCAAGAATCTGGGTGAGGGCGCCCTGCTGGTCATCGTGGTGTTGTTCCTGCTTCTCGGCAACTTCCGCGCGGCACTGATCGCGGCGGTCATCATCCCGATCACCATGATGCTGACGGGCTTTGGCATGTTGCGCGCCGGTGTGTCGGCCAACCTCATGAGCCTAGGTGCGCTGGACTTCGGCCTCATCGTCGATGGCGCGGTCATCATCGTCGAGAACGCCTTGCGACGCATGGCGGAGCATCAGCACCATGAAGGACGTCTGCTTACCGTCAAGGAACGGCTGGATACAGTCGCAGCTGCGGCAAGGGAAATGATCAAGCCGTCGGTCTATGGCCAGGCGATCATCATCCTCGTTTATGTGCCGTTGCTCACACTGACAGGTGTCGAAGGCAAGACCTTCGTGCCAATGGCCCTCACCGTCATCATCGCGCTCGTCTGCGCGTTCGTCCTTTCCCTGACCTTCGTTCCCGCTGCGATCGCCCTATGGCTGTCCAAGCGAATCGAAGAGAAGGAAGGTCGGATCATGGGCTGGCTCAAGGCTCGCTATGAACCCGGCCTCGACCGCGCGATGAAGCGGCCGACCCTGACCGTCGGTGCCGGCATAGGCGCGTTCGCTGTGGCAATCCTTGCTTTTACCTCTCTGGGTCAGGTGTTCCTGCCACAACTTGATGAAGGCGATCTCCTGATTCAGGCCCTGCGAATTCCGGCGACGTCGGTGCAGCAGAGCCAGGCGATGCAGGTACCGATCGAGCAAATGATGTCGAAGCAGCCGGAGGTGAAGTTCGTTTTCTCCAAGACCGGTACGGCTGAACTCGCGTCAGACCCGATGCCGCCCAACGCCACCGACATGTTCGTCATTCTCAAGGATCGGAAGGAATGGCCCAATCCCAGCCTGACCAAGGAAGCGCTCATCTCGAGGATCGAAGGGAAGCTCGCCAAGTTCCCGGGCAACGCCTACGAGATCACCCAACCGATCCAGATGCGCTTCAACGAACTAATCGCCGGGGTGCGCGGCGACATCGCAGTGAAGGTCTTTGGGGATGACTTCAACTCGATGAATGCGACAGCTGAGAAGATTGCGGGAGTCCTTAGAAGGACAAATGGCGCAACCGACGTAAAGGTTGAACAGACCACCGGTCTCCCGATGCTCGACATCCGGGTCAATCGAGACGCCATGGCCCGCCTCGGTGTAACCGCCCAGGACGTGCAAGACATCGTCAATGCCACATTGGGCGGTCAGCAGTCCGGCATGATCTTCGAAGGGGATCGCCGCTTTCCAGTGGTCATCCGATTGTCGGAAGCTCAGCGGGCCGACATCTCGCTATTGAGCCAGGTCCAAGTACCGACGCCTGGAGGACAATTCGTTCCTCTGTCGAGCGTGGCCGATATCCGGGTCATCGACGGGCCTAACCAGATCAGCCGAGAGAATGGCAAGCGTCGGGTCGTCGTGCAGGCGAACGTTCGGGGCAGGGACGTCGGCAGCGTGGTCGAAGATGCACAGAATGGCATCGCAAAGGAAGTCCGCTTGCCACCGGGCAGTTACCTTGAATGGGGCGGACAATTCGAGAACCTGGCTTCAGCCCGCGAGCGGCTTCAGTTGGTAATCCCTGCCTGCTTCGTGCTGATCCTTCTGCTCCTGTATGGGGCTCTGGGATCGGTAAGGGACGCCGCGATCGTGTTCACCGGCGTTCCACTTGCTCTGGTGGGCGGCGTTCTGGCCCTTTTCCTGCGGGGCATGGACTTTTCCATCTCCGCCGCAGTCGGGTTCATCGCTCTGTCCGGCATTGCGGTCCTCAACGGCCTTGTCATGGTATCCTCGATCCAGGATCTCATGCGAGCGGGAATGGACCGGGCGGAAGCGGCCAGGGCCGGCGCCCTTCAACGCCTCAGGCCAGTGGTGATGACCGCATTGGTCGCCAGCCTCGGCTTTGTACCGATGGCATTGGGCACCGGGGCTGGAGCCGAAGTCCAGAAGCCGCTGGCGACAGTCGTAATCGGCGGCCTTCTTTCCGCGACAATCCTCACCCTGTTCGTCCTGCCGACACTCTACGCGCGGTACGGCCGCGCAACGATGGTCGAAGCAGATGAGGAAGTGCTCGAGACCTCGGCCGCCAGCAGTCAACCTCAGCATTGATGTGACAGGAGGGCAGCTGCTGCCCTCCTGTTTCTTCCCTGATCGAATGAGAGGATCAGCGACATGAGAGAGGAAACCAGGTTTAGCCCCCCGATCTCCCGCCTTCGAGCATGGGCCATGCTGGCAAATCTGGCCCAGTATGAAAGTTGGCATCCGGAGTATCGGTTTGGCGGCGGGGTTGTCGGCTTGGGCAAGAAGGTTGAGTTCACCGCACGCTTCTTCGGCCGAAACACCCAAGTCGATGCCCTGATCGTGGCACACGAACGGTCCGGCAGCATTCGCTGGAAATTAGGCACCTTCCCATTCTTCACAATGGAGGAAGGATATGAACTGACTGAGGATGCCTCGGGCCTTCATGTTCGACACAGCGTCGAATGCAAGGGGTTGTTCGGAGCCCCCGCAGCCGCATTCGTGCGCGCAGGCATTCGCCGGCGAATGCAGCTTCAGGACACAAGCTTCCTAGTAGCTGTCAGGCGACTGTCTCGCGCAGGACCTGCTGGAAATCGACACAAGCGCCGTACCACCGCAGCCACCAAAGGACGGAGCGTCAATGATGATTGAAGCCCGGAACAAAACGAGTGAGACGGAGCAGCGGACACTCTGGATCGTCCTGATCCTCAATGTGATCATCTCCGCAGCATTCTTCTTCGCAGGGATTACTGGCGATTCCAGTGCTCTTATCGCGAACGGTGTCGATAATCTCTCCGATGCGCTGGTCTATATGTTGAGCCTCCTGGCCCTTGGGCGCGGGCTCATCTGGAAAGGCCGCGCCGCTTTATTCTCTGGCTCGATGCTGCTGATATTCGCAGTGGGAATTCTTTTCGACGTCGCGCGCCGTTACACCTACGGAAGCGACCCCATCGGAGCGACCATGATGGTGATGTCGGCCGTTGCGGCCGTCATCAACTATGTTTGCCTCAGACTGCTTCAGCGCCTCGACGAGCCAGATGTCGCCATGCGGGCAGCCACCACGTTCAGCTACAATGATTTCATATCGAACGGCGGCATTCTGATCGCTGGCGCGCTGGTTTGGTGGCTGAACGCCAATTGGCCGGATCTTCTGGTCGGACTGGCGACGGCTTTCATCGCCATCAAGGGCGGCGTTGAAATCCTGAAAGACGCTCGCAGCGAAATCCGAGGGATCAAAGACACTCCTCCACCCAAGGAATACTGACATGACCAATGTAACGGCACCAATCGGTCTCCAATGCCCCGTCTGCCGCGTTGATCTGCTCATGAGCGAGCGGCAGGGCATCGAAATCGACTACTGCCCTCAATGCAGGGGTGTTTGGCTCGATCGAGGCGAGCTCGACAAGATTATCGAGCGCAGTTTCGCGGACACCGCAGGCGCAAGCAGGACACAACAACCGCCAACGGTGGCGAGCCGCGAGAATGGGCACCCCGATGAGGAGGGTCACAGCCAGCGCAGCGGCCATCATGGCCGCCGTAAAGGCTTCCTACGTGAGTTGTTCGACTGATGATCCGATCGGCCGCCGCACGCCCCTGCCCCCCTCCCCGCGTGCGAGAACGGCCCGCGCCATGGGCGGCCGCCCTTGCCGCCCATGGCGACAGTTCGCCTCCAGTTGACAGAAATCCGCCATGCGTGTGACCCGCGAGCTTTCAACATCGCTACTCGTTGCAGGAGGCCTGGCAACGATAACTCTCGCCGGCTGTCGAGCTGAAGATACCGTCAGTGATCGGCGTCACGATAGCGCCTCATTGCCCGCTCTCATTGGCGAACACCTGTACACATGTGAGGACGGGACCCAACTTGACGGCGACTTTATGCTCGATGGCCTGACCCTGGACCTGACGATAATTCCTGGCGGGAAACCATCCAGATTGACCGCACCGGACACCGGCAAGGCCTATGCCGGAAACAATCTGACCTTGGTTCTGACCGGCACCGACACACTCAAGCTAGACCGGATGGGGGAAAAATCTCTGGTCTGCCATCGAACGACGGCGATCGCCCAACCGGGTCGCGGCCATCCGCCCTGAATATCGGCCTATCCAAGCAATTGCGAATAGCGCCCAACCCAGAAGGATCATGGAAATGGTCGAGAAGCTACGCGTCGATATCCCCCTCATTTTGCCCGCAGTTCGCGATGCCGCGATCGAGAGCCGACGTGAGGCCTTGGGAAGAAGAGGCCTATGGCGCGCACCCCAGGCCGAACAGCCATGAAACTTGATCGTCCCGCAATTGCGTTGCTGGGCGTCAGCACTCTGACGAGTATCGCGTTTGTCGTTTTCAGCGCAATCTCGCTGATGGGCTCGCTGGCGAAAAATGACAATCAACCAAGTTCGGAGAGACTGAACTTTACTCTGGGTCCCGGCGAGGTGCGCCGCGTCACCGCCTATGTCGTTGGTGGAGATACGATGCGCTATGTCAGCGACATCGGCGGATCAAAGATACACTACCGTCTGCGACTGGACGATGGGCATACGGGCTCGATCCTGACGGAAAAGGACATTTCGGCCACAGAACAGGGCAATTTGCGCCCCCGGCATGGAAGCCTGTACGAATGGAGTTGGAACAACCGTTCTAAACGGCCGATCCGCGTCGGCCTCCTCGTTGAGGGGAATTTCGACCTGCTCCGTCGCCCCACCGCTTCCCCGATCGTCCAAGGTTTCGAACAATGATCGTAGGCGCCCGCCCTCGTCTGGAGCAGATCATCGTTGAGATCTGGAAGCCGTTGACCATGCTGTTCGTCTGGGATGTGCTCGTAACCGTCTTTCACCGCTACATGCCGGTGAAAGAACCACAACTTCCCGTGGCTCTCTTCGGTACTGCAATAGCTCTCTTCTTGGGGTTTCGCACCAATGCCGCCTATGCGCGTTGGTGGGAAGCGCGCACACTGTGGGGGGCGCTCATAAACGCTTCGCGAAGCATCGCTCGCATGGCCCGGAATCTGATCCCTTCCGGCCCTGAGGCCGAGGCCATCATTCTGAGGCAGATCGCACTCGCGCACGCTCTGCGTTGCCGTCTACGAGGCCAGGATCCATTCGAGGACATCGAACGGCTCGGAGGCAAGGCAGCAGTGGAGGCGGCTTCGCGGGGGTCAAATCGTCCCAATGCCTTGCTCGAAGACATATCCCGGATCGTCTCCGGCGCTCGGGGTGAGGGGAAAATCGATACAGTTCAACAGGGTATGTTCGAACGCGTCATGATGGACATAGCCAATGCCCAAGGCGGCATGGAGCGGATCAAGAATACGCCGTTACCCAATGGGTTTGAATTCATGCCCAACCTTTTCACTCGCTTGTTCTGCGTCCTGCTTCCGATATCGCTCGTCGAAACCCTCGACCTTTTCACACCTATCGGGTCGACCCTCATCGGCATGATCTTCCTGGCGGCGCTGCGGATCGGTCACGATTTGACCGACCCATTTGCCAACACAGTGCATGATGTTCCACTTTCAACGATGTGCAGAACGATCGAAATCGACTTGTTGGAAGCGATTGAACGGGAAGCACCGCCGCCGATGCCCCCGGTCCACGGGACCCAGTGGTGATGGAGGAGACAATTTTGCCTTGGGATTCATCGACGCCGTATCGGCATGAGAAGTCCCCTGGCCCCGCCGCTCAATACACCGCCAAGCTTGCCTGAAGCTGCTTGGCCAAAGCGAAGGAGAATAGCGTGATGAAGGGTTCCGACATCTTAGTCCGTGCGCTGGAAAATGAAGGGGTCGAGCGAATTTTCGGCGTTCCCGGCGAAGAAAATCTGGACGTGCTGGAGTCACTGCGAAATTCGACGATCCAGCTTGTATTGACCCGGCACGAACAGGCCGCGGCCTTCATGGCGGCAACGTATGGCAGACTCACTGGTAAACCCGGCGTCTGCCTTGCCACCTTGGGCCCTGGAGCTCTTAACTTCTCGACCGGAGCGGCATACGCCCATCTCGGAGCGATGCCGATGATCCTCATAACCGGGCAAAAGGCTATCATGAGTGCCAAGCAGGCCCGGTTTCAGATCGTCGATGTGGTGGGATCGATGCGCCCCCTTACCAAGATGACCCGTCAAATTGTCAGCGCGGCGAGCATCGCTTCAACCGTTCGAGACGCCTTTAGAGTTGCGATGGAGGAGAGGCCCGGCCCCGTCCACCTGGAGTTACCAGAAGACGTCGCCGGCGCACATGTAGGAGATGTGCAGATAATACCTCCCCACCCCCTGGACCAGCCCATCGCTCCTGCCACCGCCATCGACCGGGCAGCCGATATGATCCTCGCCGCCGAGCGGCCATTGGTCATGATTGGGGCCGGTGGGAATCGCCCGCAACTGGTAGCGCCGCTCTCCGATTTTATCCGTGAAACAGGGCTCCCTTTCTTCAACACGCAAATGGGCAAGGGAGCGGTGACCGGTGGTTCTAATCTCTACATGGGAACTGCAGCGCTCTCGGAAGGTGATTATGTCCACGACGCGATAGCACTTGCCGATCTCATCATCGCGATCGGCCACGACACAATTGAAAAGCCGCCTTTCCTTATGCGCGAAGCCGGTGGCCCCAAGGTCGTCCATATAAGCTTCCAATCGGCGACGGTTGAGCAGGTGTATCATCCCGACGCCGAGGTCATCGGTGACGTGGGCACTACAGTTGCGGAATTGACCCACCGGCTCTCCGGAAAGCTTGCAGAGCAACGCCAAATGCTCGACCTCCGCCAGAAAATCCTCGAACGCCTTGCAGAACGTGCCGAGGAGAGCCGATTCCCGGTGACGCCGCAGCGCCTGGTGCACGACGTACGAGCGGTGATGCCTCATGACGGCATCGTGTGCCTCGATAACGGCATGTACAAAATCTGGTTCGCACGAAACTACCGCACCCACGAGGCCAATACCCTTCTTCTGGACAATGCGCTGGCGACCATGGGGGCCGGCCTCCCTTCGGCCATGATGGCATCGATGATCTATCCAGACCGCCGCGTTATGGCCGTCTGCGGGGACGGTGGCTTCATGATGAATTCGCAGGAACTTGAGACGGCGGTGCGCCTGAAGCTCAATCTGGTCGTGCTCGTATTGAACGACGGAGCCTATGGGATGATCCGTTGGAAGCAGGCTGTGGACCAGTTTCCGGATTATGGCATGACCTTTGGAAACCCTGATTTCGTGAAGTATGCGGAGGCTTATGGGGCCAAAGGATCGAGGGTCGCATCTGCTGAAGGTCTCATCCCGGCGCTCGAGGCGGCCTTCAAAGGAGGCGGCGTGCATCTTGTCGATTGTCCGATCGACTACTCGGAGAACACCCGTGTCCTTGTCGAAGAGCTGCGCAACAAAGTGCCCAGCGTCGATCTTGCCTGAGCCTGGAGTGAAGAGCATGCTGCAGGTTTTTCAGGCATTTGATCGTGAACTGATCGCAGAGATTGAAACTGACGACGAAGCGTCGCTGGACCGTAAGCTCAGCACTGCGTCGGAAGCTTTTGCAGACCGGACGAGTTGGCTAGAACCTCATGAACGCATCGCCATCCTGCGTAAAGTAGCCGACAGTCTCGACAGTCAGAAAGACGCTTTTGCGCTGATGATCGCGCGTGAAGGCGGAAAGCCGCTGCGAGATGCCGCCGCTGAAGTGGTCCGAGCAGTGGATGGGGTCCGCAACGCAGCAGATGAGCTGCGCACATTTGCCGGAAGGGAAATCCCGATGGGACTCTCTCCGGCATCGACCAATCGATGGGCCTTTACCACCAAGGAACCCATCGGGGTGGTCGCGGCAATTTCGGCATTTAATCATCCGCTGAACTTGATCGTCCATCAGGTCGTTCCCGCCATTGCGACTGGCTGCCCGGTCATTGTGAAGCCAGCCGATCGCACCCCTCTGTCGTGCCTTGAATTTGTTAAGCTTGTGCATGAGGCGGGACTACCAGAAGCTTGGTGCCAAACTCTGATCACAGCCGATACCGCGCTGGCAGAGAGCTTTGCGACAAGCCCTCGAATTGCATTTCTCAGTTTCATCGGATCAGCCAGGGTGGGGTGGTACCTGCATTCAAAGCTCGCGCCCGGGGTGCGCTCAGCACTAGAACATGGAGGCGCCGCGCCGGCTATCATCGATCGAAGCGCTGATCTGGAGGCTGTTCTGGATCCGCTCGTCAGGGGCGGCTTCTATCATGCGGGACAAGTCTGTGTGTCCACGCAGCGCGTCTATGTACATGATGCAATTTTCCAGGAGATGGCCGACAGACTGATAGCAAAGGTCAGTTCCCTCCAGACGGGCGATCCCACGTTCGAAAAGACGGATGTCGGGCCACTGATTACGCCTCGCGAGGTCGACCGGGTTGCCGATTGGGTCGCAGAAGCCGTAGCCAGCAGCGTTGCCCCAGCTGTCGGAGGCACGCGGCTTTCGAAGACACTGTTCGAACCAACAATCTTACTTGATCCCGCTCCTGACGTACGTGTCTCACGCGAGGAGATATTTGGGCCGGTCATGGCGCTATATCGGTATAAGGATCTTTCTGACGCCCTCGCCCGTGCCAATTCGCTGCCGATGGCATTTCAGGCGAGCATCTTCGCTCAAGACCTCGACGTCGCTTTGTCAGCGGCTCACGGCTTAGAGGCATCAGCAGTGATGGTGAACGATGCGACCACGTTCAGAACCGACTGGATGCCATTCGCGGGGCGCCGTGTTTCAGGCTATGGCACTGGCGGAATTGGTTACACGATGCAGGACATGACGCATGAGAAGATGATCATTCTGCGTCGACGATGAATTTCGACACTGGGAAGGTAGGAGGCGGCTTGCGAGCGTCAAAAGCCGCCTCCCATCCGTTAGATAAGGGCCCAAAAGATCGCGTAAAAGGATCTTCCCTCGAGAACGGCTAAGTCGAGGCCCCTTATGCTTTCCTGATATTCAGGGTGTTGCTGCAGAAGTCTTCCGAAAAAGATCGCGTCTGCCGACCAAGAAAATTCCTGTCAAGACAAGTACCGCGCCAGCAATAAATCCCCCATCCAACGGGTCATTCAGGATCAGCGCCCCAAACGTAATGCCGAAGATCGGCGTCATGAACGACAATACCCCAAGCTGCGATGCAAGATATCTGCGCAACAGGGAGAACCATAGTAGAAAGCTCAAAAGGCCGACCATGATTATCTGAAACGCCATACTGGCTATCAATATTGGTGTAGCTGTCAAACTGACCTGCCCCAGCACGAATGAGAGTATCGTCAACAAGAAAAAAGCTCCCGCCAGCTGATAGCTGACTGTGATGGTCGTAGGGGCGTTGGATAATGCTGAGAGCCGCAGAGCTATGGTGGTCAGTCCCCATGCTGCACCTGCGGCTATCCCCAGAGCGTCACCGATCAACCCGGTATCCATCCTGACGCCGCCCGCACGACCGGCAAATGCGAAGACGATCCCCAGGAAGGCTACGGCAATTCCGACCCATTGAGCAGCATCAAGCCTCTCTTCGGGTAGCCGCATGTGGAGACCGAGCGCCGCAAATATGGGCGATGTGTATAAGAAGATTGAGATATGTGAGGCGGTCGTAAAACGCAGTCCCTGCGTGACGAGGAAATATTCCAGGCCAAAGAGCAGACCTATGACCGAGCCAGCTTTCCAGGTTCCTTTGAAGAACCAGCCGGTCTCACGCCTTACGGCAGCGATTCCGGCAATGACCACCAACGCCACTCCGGAGCGCAAAGCGACCTGAAGGATTTCAGGCATAGCGGGCGCTGCCAGTTTTACTGCCGTTTGCTGCATGCCCCAGATAGCGCACAGGCCAATCATGTAGATCAAGGCTTTGCCGTCGATGGCCTTACGCGCGTTCATGCTTTCTCACTTTCATCCCGCCCGCCGCGGTCCGCGGAGTTGATCGCGGCGCACCGCTGACTTACTCGACCTCGAAGATCGCCTGGATTTCGACCGGGGATTGACCGGGTACTGAATTTGCGCCCAGCGTCATCCGAGCATGGTGCCCACGTTCACCAAGGAGATCGGCCGCGAGATCAGAAGCGGTGTTCATCAAGCGGGCGTGATCGGCATAGGTGTCGATCGTGTTGAACACCCCTGTCAATTGCACCGCTTGCTTCACGCGACCGAGGTCCCCGCCGACCGCCTCGTTGAGCACGGATAAAACGTTCAGCATCGTCGCCTGCACGGACTCCTTTGCCTGCGCGTCGGTCACATCCACGCCGATCTTTCCCGGATGGAGGATTTTGCCGTCCTTGAGGGCATATTGGTTGATGAAGACCAGGTTTCCGGTGCGCACGAACGGGGAATAGTTACCAGCAGGTTTGGGCAGCGGCGGCAAAGCCAGACCCATTCGAGCGAGCGCCTCGCGGATTGTGATGGCAGCCTTTGGAACCTCAGTCACAGCCGCCACCTCCGAGGAGGATGCCGGAAGGGCGCCTCTCAAGGCCGATACAACGCGTGCGAAGGCCCGGCCCTGGTCGCGCGCTATCTGACGCTCACCCAGAGTTGGTCGCTCCACATTCTTGAGCGACGCGAGGGTGGATGCACCCAGCACCGAATTGCCCTGCGGTACAGTCTTGTCGAGCCCTTCGACCCCGCGAATACCATTGGGCATCAACAGCATCCCATGAACCGCAAGGCTTCCCCAGAACGACTGGAAAGCCAGCTCTTTGCCCGCTCCGCTACCGGCCGACATGAACACGGTAGCAGGCTTGCCCTCGAGCGCGTGCGCCGACCACAGATCGCCGGTCTGGGAAAGAAATTCGCTCATCGGCGTGCTGATATTGCCGAAATAGACCGGAGAGCCGAAGGCAATCCCGTCATAGCGGGCGAGCTCCGCCACGGTTGCCACAGGCACATCCTTTAGATCGGATTTTGGCGAGCCCTTGACCTGCTTGATCGTCGCATCGACCGATCCGTCTCCAGTGATCCCCGCAGCGACTTCTCGCGCAAGAGCATAGGTCCCGCCGGTATCCGAATAGATAAGAACCAGCACCTGCGGTTTGGTGTGTGCGACTTGCGCCATGGCGGTCGGTCCCGAGAAGGCGGCCAGAAGGATGGCCGCCAGTTGCGTCAGTTTTTTCATGTTCATGGCTCAGACCGAATGGATCAGGCCGCCATCGACCCGGATGTTCTGGCCAGTGATATACCCGCCGCCCTCGGACGCCAGGAAAGCGATGGTGGCGGCGATTTCCTCGGGTGTGCCGTAGCGGCCGAGCGGCACGTTCTCGCGGCGCTCGGCTGTCTCAGGCAGGCTGTCGATCCAGCCGGGCAGGACATTATTTACCCGGATGTTATCGGACGCATAGGTGTCAGCAATGATCTTCACGAGTGAGGCGAGCCCGGCCCGGAAGACATTTGATGTCGGGAACTGCGGAGTCGGCTCGAAGGCCCAGGCAGACGAGATGTTGATGATTGCCCCGCCCTTCTGGCGCTGCATTATCGGCACGACCAGGCGGGTCGGTCGGAGCGCGTTCAGCAAGTAGGTTTCCAAGCCTTGATGCCAATCCTCATCGGTTAGTTCGAGCACAGGCCCCCTGGGACCATGCCCAGCCGAATTGACGAGAGCATCGATCCGCCCCCAGCGGTCGACGGCCCCGTCGATCAGCTTCTTTATGTCAGCAGGCGACTGGTTCGAGCCTGTGAGACCGAAGCCTCCGAGTTCATTTGCAAGTGCCTCACCCTTTCCCGAAGACGAGAGAATGGCGACCTTGTACCCGTCCCGCGAGAACCGCCGGGCCGCTGCTGCGCCAATGCCGCTACCACCGGCGGTCACAACCGCCACCTTTTCTACAGTCACTCAAACCTCCTGCCATAGCCAAAACGCGACCAGCGATCGAGAGGGCTTTTCCTTATCGGGTATGAACGAGCATCACGAACCAGTTCGCTTCCCTTCAGAGTGTAGAAATTCTACAGTAAGAAAATGAGACGCCTTCCCCCTCTCAATGCGCTGCGCGCATTTGACGCTGCGGCGCGTCATTTGAACTTCAGGCTGGCCGCCGAGGAGCTGGGCGTTACTCAAGGAGCGGTCGCACAGCAGATACGCGGGCTGGAAGCAGAATTGGGTATCTCCCTGTTCGAACGTCATCCGCGCGGGCTTGCGTTGACCGAGGCCGGGCGGGGCTATCAACCCAACATTCGACGGGCCTTCGACATCATTCAGGAAGCTACGTCGCTACTGCGTCCCGGTCGCCGTCACGTCACCATTAGCGTTACGCCCACTTTCGCATCAAAGTGGCTAATTCCAAGGCTTGCCGATTTTACAGACGCCTATCCCGATATCGATGTAAGGATCGTGGCCACAGACCGCATTTCCGACTTTCAGGCTGACGGAGTGGATGTCGCAGTTCGTCTCGGAAGACCACCCTTCGGACCTGATGTCACAGCCGATCTGCTGCTACCCCACGTGATAGTCGCGGTAGGCAGCCCGCTTCTCATTGAAAAGTTCGGGCATCCTGAAGTCATAGCGAACTTTGAACATTACCCGCTACTGCATGATGCCCACAATCTATGGCCACGCTTTCTGGAAAATATTCCAAGCCTTAAGCCCACTCCAAACCAGAAAGCGATACGATTCAACCAAACCGCGCTCGCGGTCGAAGCGGCGATCGCTGGTCAGGGGCTGACTTTGGCCGGATCTTTATACGTCGAGGATGACATTGCATCGGGCCGACTACTGCAATTGTTCGGTACCAGTCTCGCAGCGGATAGCGGATTTTTTCTCGTTTCGCAGGCTAATGCGCAGTCACATGCTGCCATCTCATCGTTCACTTCCTGGTTGCGCGGAGTAGCATCCAGAGATCCTGAACCCGCCAGTCCCCCCACATCAGCCAACGGTTCTGCAAAGAACTGATGTCCAGGATAAGAATCAGAGATGGCTGCACACCTGCAGCAGTGGCAATGCATCGTGCTCAAAGAGGGCATCGTCAGGCGACTGATCGTCGGCGCCCCCGGGGGCAACGCGCTAGCAGTCGGCAGAGCAGCCACAGATGAGCGAACCCTATCAACGTTCCGGAGGGGCGAGTGCTTCGATGATCCGGCAATGAGCGACTATGCCCCCATCGCAGGAGTCGATCACTGCCCTCAGTTCCCGTCCTAGGACCGTGAGATCTTCAATCTTACGTTCGACCTCAACCAGATGCGCCCTGGCAATCCTGTCAACCTCCGCACAATCGTGGGTCCGATCGTCGGATAGGCCGAGAAGCGCCCGAACCTGTTCAAGCGAAAATCCCAGATCGCGGGATCGGCGAATGAAAGAAAGGCGGTCAAGCGCGTCCTGGCCATAACTGCGATAATTGTTCGCGCCGCGATTTGGCCTCGCCAGCAGGCCTATGCGCTCATAGTAGCGAACGGTCTCGATGTTCGTCCCTGTCGCTTTACCGATCTCGCCGATTGTGAATGCCATAGTCTTGACCCTGTAGTGCCTACAGGGTTTATATGGGGTGCCATCCTTCGGTTTGGAGATGGCAAATGGCAGGTGGTTGCTGCGGCGCGTCGCAGGATAACTCTTTCAAAATCGAAGACGCGAGTTGGCGCCGCGTGCTTTGGGTAGCCCTTGCGATCAATGGCGGAATGTTCTGCATCGAGATCGTTGCGGGGGTAAGTGCCGGCTCTGCCTCCCTTAAGGCCGATGCCCTCGATTTTCTTGGCGATACTGCCAATTATGCGATCAGCCTTGGCGTCGCTGGCCTTGCTCTTTATTGGCGATCCCGTGCTGCCCTCGCCAAGGGCACTACGCTTCTGCTGCTTGGCTTGTGGGTAATTGGAAACACGCTTTGGATGGCAACCCGCGGCACGCTTCCGGCCGCCGGGACCATGGGGGGCGTCGGCGTCCTTGCGCTGCTTGCCAACCTGATATGTGCAGTCATCCTGTGGCGGCACCGGACGGGCGATGCCAATCGACGCTCGGTCTGGATCTGCTCCCGGAACGATGCAATCGGCAACGTGGCGGTGGTCGCCGCAGCCTGGGGCGTCTTTGGAACGGGCACTGCTTGGCCCGACGTGGGAGTCGCCGTAATACTGGCAGGCCTTGGCGTATCCGGAGGATGGCAGATAATCCGCCAGGCACGACGTGAAATGAGCCTTTCGTGACGGCCCTGCCCATCCACGCTCTGTAGCGCAAACACATGCCGTGCGCAGGACTATCCGATACTCAATCGTTCGCGTGGCAGCCTAAAAAGGGGCGCGCTGGCTTCGCGGACGCGGGGTATCGGCGAGACGGGCATTGAGAACATCGGCATAACTGGCCATCTCGTGCTGATCGTAAGCGTCGATGCGGATGAAGCGATCGGCCAACCGGTCAAGATGCGGCGCGGAGAACTTGTTTTCGCCGCCGCGCAAGATCGCCTCTGTCACATACCCCCGCATCCCATCATCGTGGATTTCCCGAATTGCGCGAAGTGCAACGTCGTGAAGGGTCTGAATGACACCGTCGTCGATCCGCTCGGAGGCCATAACGATCGCAAGCGTTTCGCCGAGCGCGATAGCCGCAGAATGCGGGATCGCGCTGCCCCGATCATGTCGGTCTGGCATGAGCCGTAGCTTCGAGCCTTCGGGCAGCCGATCATAGAGAGTCGTCCATGATGTAAGGAAGCCGAAAAGCTCATACAGCAGCCGCGCTGCACGGGTGGGGAACTCTGCCTCCTTGTCGATGCCGCTACCATCGGAATCATAGCCATTTTCGAGCAGGCCGGCGAAGCGTGGCAGATAGTAGAGCCACATATGATACTCGATTCCGTGCCTTGCGGCCGAGGTTATCATGATGTCGAAGAAAAACATGGCGCTCCAAACAGGATCGCTGGTCCGTTCGCGCTCGAACCAGCCAGGATCGCCATTCAGGTGGCTCCAATAGCCCTGGCGTTCATCGCCAGCGAGGAGCCGCTTTACATAGTCACCGATGGGCTTCCAGACAGACAGGCGCTCTGCGTTCTCAGGGTTGGAGAACAGGAAGTGCAACAGCCGATTGCGCTCCGGAAGCTGGTAGCCGATCGGACTTTCGGAAATTTCGTTGCCGGCAAGCTCCTGATAGAGCGCGCTTGCCGGTGTTGCGATAAGGCGGGTGAGATAGCGCTCTACAAATTCGGTCGAACCATAAACATCGAGTCTTGCCAGTGCGACACCGAAGTGGGGTCGGCGATCGACAATGTGATCGAGCAACCTGTTTGAGTGGAAGAGCAGCTGAAGCATGTCCGACGCGGCTTCCTTTGCGCGCTTATGGGCCGGAACAAACGTCGCAAGCGCGCGGACCGGCCGCGCCGCCCAATCGGGCAGGTTCTCGCCTCGATATGGGTGCGGGCCCGGGCCGCGCGGCCTTGAGAACGCTGCGAACGACTGCGGGTCGACGGGTCCGAAGTCTTTCAGTCGGTCATGAGCCAGCTGGATTTTCGCTCTTCGGCGGCTTGCCACAGCGATGAGCTCAAGATGCGGCTCGACCAGCCTGATCGCGTCGTCATATTGTTCCTCATCGACAAGGCTCGTCGCAAGCTGCGTGAGCTCTGGAAGGCTGCGCAATGTCGGGCGGGCCGCACGATGAATGAAGACCGAGCCGATCAGCCACGCGAAAGCGATCAGAAAGGCGAACTTGCGCGGGACGCCCGGATCTGCGGCCCCCAGTTCAAGATAGCGGCACATGCCGCCGAGAGTGGACGGGCAAGCCGGAGGATTGAGATCGAACAGTTCGAACGCCAGTATCGCGATACTGGCGGGGACCGCCAGGATCAGTTGCGATCGCCAGGACATGGAGAGCCTGATCCGTTGCACGGGGCTGAGCACCGCATAGAGCGCCGCAAGAAGTGCGAGGACCGTGAGAAAACCGTCGAGCGTCAGATGCTTCACCCCATCTTGTCTGGGCCAGCAAAATAGCGTCGAAGCCGGTCAGGCGAAATGAAATAGTTCCACAATATCCTGCCCATTGGGGCGGGGGTGGCAATACCCGCCGGAAGAGACCGTGCAAAGGCTCAGTTCGTACAGAAGACCGGCAGAGACGCGGGTGCAAGATGAACCATCGCGCAGCCTAACCCGTCACGGAGAGGGTCGAGGGGCCAGCTGTTTAGCAGCGCTTACAACAAGATCGACCAGTTCAAGGTGAAGGGCATCCTCCCCCTTCGCCATGGGTAGCGTGTAGAGACCATAATCATGGTCACGGTGCGGACTATCAACCCCAGCCGCATAGCCTGCGTTATGAAGATCATTAACCGCACGGTTGAGCCACACGGCCTCATGATCGGCCATGTATCGGCTGGCGGCGTCGTAGATGCA
>DASYHX010000416.1:0-1623 GCA_035998065.1 Pseudorhizobium sp. | reverse complement strand
TGTCTCGCTGATGCTGAATCGCTCGGTGCTCGGCCGCCACATCTACGCCGTCGGCTCCAACGCGGATGCGGCCCGCCTTTCCGGCGTAAACGTCACGCGCGTCGTCAGCTTCACCTACGTCCTGTCGGGGACGCTGGCTGGCCTTACCGGATGCGTGCTGATGTCGCGCCTGGTCACCGCACAGCCGAACGAGGGTGTGATGTATGAACTCGACGCCATCGCCAGCGCCGTGATCGGCGGCACCTCGCTTATCGGCGGCGTCGGCACGATCTCCGGCACGGCGATCGGTGCCTTTGTGATCGGCATCCTGCGCAACGGCCTCAATATGAACGGCGTCTCCGCCTTTACACAGCAGATCATCATCGGCCTCGTCATTCTGGGCACCGTCTGGATCGACCAGTTGCGCAACCGCCGATGAAGAACGGGTGCGGACCCATATCCGCAGCATGCACGAGGGAGTGAGGAGCTCCCGCAACCGGCCGGTCAGGCCAATCCTTTGGAGGAAGATATGAAGAAGCTCGCTACCGCACTACTTGCATCCGCCATGAGCTTGGGGGCCCTTTCGGCCGCGCAGGCGGGTGAGATCGCCGTGATCGTCAAGACAGTCAACTCGACCTTCTGGCAGAACGTCCAGAAGGGCGCTGACGCCGCCATGAAGGACGTCTCAGAACATACGATGACCTTCCAGGGTCCGGCTGCGGAATCGGCAATCGCCGACCAGGTCAACATGGTCGAGAACGCGGTCAACCGCGGCGTTGCCGGCATTGTCCTTGCTCCGTCCGATCCGGACGCCCTGGTTCCTGCCGTGAAGAAGGCATGGGAAGCCCGCATCCCCGTTGTCATCGTTGACTCTATGCTCGCCGAGGGTGCCGAGCAGTACTACCAGTCTTTCCTGGCAACAGACAACAAGAAGGCCGGCGAACTCGCTGCACAGGCGTTGATCGAAAAGGTCGGCACCGAAGGCAAGATCGCCGTCATGTCCTACGTGGCAGGCGCCGGCTCCGAAATTGGCCGTGTCGGTGGCTTCACCGACTATATCAAGGCAAACTCCGAGCTTGAGATTGTCGGTCCGTTCTACTCGCAGTCCCAGATGGCAACCGCGCTCAACCAGACCACGGATGTCCTGGCTGCAAACTCCGATCTCAAGGGCATGTTCGGCGCCAATGAACCGACGGCAATCGGCATGGGCCGCGCCCTGAAGCAGTCCGGCAAGGCCGGGCAAGTCGTCGCCGTTGGCTTCGACGGCAACCAGGACCTGCAGGAGTTCGTGAAAGACGGCACACTGGCCGCCATCGCAGTCCAAGGCTCCTTCCAGATGGGCGAGCTCGGAGTCCAGACGGTGACGAAGGTCATCAATAAGGAGAAGGTCGAAAAGTTCGTCGATACCGGCGTTGTCGTCGTCACCAAGGACAATATCGACAAGCCGGAAGCTCAGAACGTCCTTTACTAAAAGGTCCTCCCCCTGACGCGCATCGCAAATGGTGCGCGTCTCTTTTCCGGCCAGAGGAGACAAGCATGAACGTCGCGGATACACGAACCCTACCCCGTCGCCCCGTCGACGTCACATTGATGGGCCTCGGCTGCGCACAGATGGGAAACCTCTACAGGGTCACCACCTACGAA
>DASYHX010000394.1:0-1518 GCA_035998065.1 Pseudorhizobium sp. | reverse complement strand
GTTGAGCCTGGCGACGTCTCCGACGCTCCGACCGATGAGGGGGCTGTCTTTGGTGACGCGGAACTCACTCATGAATTCCGTCTCGGCGCCCGAGATCATGCCGCTACGCGAGTCGCGGTTGGGTAACAGCCAGGGACCGAGCAGAAGCAGCGTCAGGATGCCGGCGGTCGTTCCCACGAGGGCGAAGGGCGTGATCTCAAAGATGTCGAAAGCCTCGAGCCCGGAGCTTCTGGCAACACCATCCACCAAAAGATTGCTCGACGTTCCGATCAGCGTCCAGGTCCCACCCAGGACGGCTGCATAGGATATAGGGATGAGCAGCCGGGTCGGGGCAATACCCGCGGCGCTCGCCACCTTGATGGCGATCGGGATCAGAACCATCACGACAGGCGTGTTGTTCATGATGGCGGAGACAATCATCGTGCCCAAAATCATCAGGGCGACTGTAAGCGCTGGGTGAGCCTCCGCACCCTTAACGAGACGATTGCTTACTGCTTCCAGGACACCCGTCCGCACCAACGCGCCCGACACCACGAACAGAGCGCCGATAGTGATTGGAGCGGGATTGGAAAATACTCCCATCAACTCGTCGGTCGAGATGAAACCGAGCAGCAGGTAAACAGTGGCGCCGAAAAGGGCGATCGCAGCTGGGGGATAGCGCTCCGTCAGGAATCCGACAAACAGCAGACCAAGTACGCCCAGGGCCAGAGGCGCTTGAAAATCGATGGGTATGTGGATCAAACTAGGCTCCGCTGTGCCGTTGCACCGTTTAATGCGCCGGCATCCCGAACGCGCTCCGCAGTGCCTTCTTCATTCAGACGCCTCTGATTACTCGATATCACCCTTTGTCAGCGGGTGCACAGTTTTGCCCTCTTCTGTACTGCGGCTTTTCGAGCGCACCAAAGGAGTGCGCGCAGCCTGGCAAGCCCCGCCTACACCGGCCTGACGCCCTTCGGCAACCATCCTTCACCCCTCTCCTGCAGCAGTTGAAGCGCAGATCTCGTTCCAGCCCGACCGCTCACAGACCTTATGCGCCTCTCCACGTAGGCAACACAGCGGAACGGGGTAGGCTTGCTCTCGTTGGACCTCTGGGCAACAGCGGAGGCGATCCATCACTGCACGCGTTGAAAATACGGTTACGAGCAGTAGCCATGAGGGTGCAGGGCACGCACCTGATTGGCGCCTGTTCCACCACAATCGCGATGCCTGGGCCGCGGTGCTGGACCTTTGTGCCGGTGCCCGGCAGGAGATCGCCATTGAGCAGTATATCTTCTCGCGTCATGGTATTGGCGCAGAACTCCTCGATGTGCTCACCGAAAGAGCCCGCCAAGGGGTACGCGTACGGGTCCTCGCCGATGCCTTCGGGAGCAAGTTCCTGCTCAAGAGCCCCAAGGTGCATGACCTGCAACGCGCCGGCGGCGAGGTTCGCCACTTCCACGGATATAAAAGCGTGCTGCGTCATCCCACGCGACTCTTGAATCGCCTGCACCGCAAGACTGTGATCTGCGACAATCGGAG
>DASYHX010000384.1:0-2179 GCA_035998065.1 Pseudorhizobium sp. | reverse complement strand
ATCCGCAACCACTTCGGCTCCAGCAGTTCCACCAGCCGCTTGGCAATGTAGACCGAGCAATCTTCGTGGAATGCCCCGTGGTTGCGGAATGAGTGCAGGAAGAGCTTCAGCGACTTCGATTCCACCAGATGCGCATCGGGACTATAGTCGATGACGATATGGGCGAAGTCCGGCTGCCCCGTCATCGGGCAGAGCGACGTGAATTCCGGTGCCGTGAAGCGCACGACGTAATCCGTCCCCTGATTGCCGTTCGGCACCTTTTCCAGCACCGCCTCCTCCGGGCTTGCAGGCGCATCCACCTGCCGGCCAAGCTGGGAGAGGCTCGATGTGTCAGTCATACTCACTGGGGTGTTCCTTCTACCTTGACCCTGATGCCATGCGCGCGCTCGCCTTCGGGTTCAACATGAATGGCGAGACTGGCGCCCGGTATGACCTCCTTGATGGCGTCTTCAAGGCGATCGCAGATCTCGTGCGCGTCTGCCACCGGCAGGTCTGCCGGAACCACAAGGTGAAAATCGATAAAGGCGGCCGCACCCGCCCGCCGTGTCCTCAGATCGTGCACCCCCAGCGAGCCAGCCGAATTGGCCTTGATCGCCGCGCGGATGGCAGCCTCTTCCTCAGGCGTCACGGCCCGGTCCATCAGACCGCCCAGTGAATGGCTGATGACCTTGTAGCCCTGGTAGAGGATGTTGACCGCGACGGCCATGGCAAGCAACGGGTCGAGGATCGCGTATCCGGTCGAAACGGCGAGCACCAGTCCGATGAAGACGCCGGCCGAGGTGATGACGTCCGACATGATGTGGTGGCCGTCCGCGGCAAGCGCGGGCGACATATGCTGCCGCCCCACCCGGATCAGAACACGCGCCCATACAAGGTTGATCACGCCGGCCGCGGCGTTGATCCCGAGCCCCAGCATCGGCGCCTCGAGCAACTGCGGCGCGAAGAGCTCGCCCCAGGCCTCCTGGACGATCAGCAGTGCCGCGACGATGATCAGCGCGCCCTCCAGCACCGCCGACATGTATTCGGCCTTGTGGTGGCCAAACTGATGGTCGTCGTCGGCCGGGCGCGCCGCGTAGCGGATCAGGAAATAGGCGATGAATGCCGCAACGACGTTGACGGTGGATTCCAGCCCGTCGGAAAGCAACGCCACCGACCCCGTCAGCCACCAGGCGACGAGCTTCAGCCCCATCACACCGAAGGCCAGCGGAATGCCCCAGAAGGCCAGTCTCTCGACGATCGGATCGGTTCTCGTGCCCACCATGACGCCCATGCCTTTGCGAGTGACTTGCAGGAGCATTGCTCCAGAACGCCGAAACCGCCCGGGCGGACCCGGGCGGCTTCGTATGGTCGGCGGTATGGCGCAGACCTCAGCGTTTGTCAAAGTGCCGTTGCGCGTTATCCAGTTCGTTGGTGTTAGGCCGCCACTTCGTAGGCGGCGATGGAGTCCAGTTCCTCCCTCAGCACCTCCGCTTCCCGCTTCAGATCAAAGCTGTTCTGCAAGTTCATCCAGAACTCCGGCGTGGTGTTGAAGAACCTTGCAAGGCGAAGTGCCGTATCGGGGGTAATGCCCGTCTTCTCCGCAGCGATGCGCTCGATCCTCGTCCTCGGGACGTGAAGCCTTTTGGCCAGCGCATAAGGGGACATTTCGAGCGGCTCCAGGTAGAGATCGCGAAGAATTTCACCCGGATGAATTGCCGGAAGGCGGCTTTCGCTCATATCATTCTCCTCATGACCCAGCTGGCTAGTGGTAGTCCGTGATGGTCACTTCTTCCGCACCCGCATCGGTCCAGACAAAGCAGATGCGCCACTGCTTGTTGATGCGGATCGAATGCTGGCCGGTCCTGTCTCCCCCGAGTTTTTCCAAACGATTTCCCGGTGGAGAACGAAGATCGTTCAAGGAAACCGCCGCATCAAGGAGGGTCAGCAATTGCTGCGCTCGCCGCACGACATCGGGCGGAAAGCCCTTCTTCACGGTGCCGTCAGCTACCGCTTGGGTAAGGGTGTCGCCGTATGTTCGAATGACCATCTGGACCTCGCGTTGGTATCATACGGCGATACCAACGCGAGTCAAGTAGGTGCTGCCGGCGTCAATCCGCCGGCTCTGCCGGATTGTCCTCCAGATCGCCGACGACCGGAGGTGCCTGCAGGTTCTCGTCTGTTTCCGGCCACATGGTAAACG
>DASYHX010000379.1:0-16165 GCA_035998065.1 Pseudorhizobium sp. | reverse complement strand
ACGGTCCGAACGGACGTCTTGTTGCTCGATGGGTAATCGGTTCAACGCGCCTGCTGTTGACCAGTCTTCGCAGCGCTCCCCGTGAGGTGCGCAACAGGATCCAGTGTGACGCTTTTGGCGCAGACAACTGTCGCCCAAGGTTCTGACGACCGGGGCCTGTCACGGTGGGCCGGCCTTAAAGGCGAGGTCGTTGGTGTCCTCTCGTGCCTGCTCCTCGCCTCGACTCACGCCCCATCTGCGGTCTCGATGAAGAATGTCTGACCGGAGAACGGCTTCGCCTCGCTCGTCTTGCCGCAACGGCGCCTGCCGGATTTCTTGCCCCTGGAGGCTACGCCTCCATTCCTTTCCATCCAAGAAATCCGCGTCCTGCCGTCCTCCATTGCATTGCGGCCCCTTCGGGTGCGACGCCGACCGTCACCGGTCATTGGCCATCCATCGAGGCCGCGATGGGCGCGGCCCGATCAACTGAAAGGAACAGAACAATGGCAACCATCGGTACCTTCACCTCCACCGAAGACGGCTTCACCGGCTCCATCCGCACTCTCGCGCTCAGCATCAAGGCTCGCATCAGCCGGGTGGAAAACGCGTCCGACAAGGGCCCCCAGTTTCGGGTCTACGCCGGAAATGTAGAGCTTGGTGCGGCCTGGCAGAAGCGATCGGGCGAAAGCGACCGTGACTACCTCTCCGTCAAGCTCGACGACCCAAGCTTCGCGGCGCCGATCTACGCGATGCTCACGCAGGTCGATGGTCAGGACGACTATCAGCTGATCTGGTCTCGCCAGAACAGGAGCTAGAAGGCAAAGGCTTCGCCCCTCGGGCGGAGCCTTTCCAACACAGCCGGCAGCAGGCCAGATGGGCAAGAGATCGAGCTTGGCAGCTTCAGCAGCCACGAGATGTGGGCCGACTTTAAGTTGGCCGAGACGGTCCACAGCTTCGCGGGCTATATCGGGCGTCCGTGGTCGCCTTGTCTTAAAGCAGACACTTGTTTCCAACTGGCGACGCTGCCGTGCTTGTGCCGGCCAATCTGTCATCGAGGACGTCATTGTCCGGGCGAGCGATGAGCAGGAGAATAACTGCCTGGGATGTTCGCCTTCGAGAAAATAGGAGTCGGGGGGCTAGAATGACTTTCTGAAGCCAGCAGCGAGTCCTGTCGCAGAAGCATCCGGTACGTGGCCCGCATCAGCGCGATACTGCAGACCCAACCGTAGATGCCCGTCTCCGATCGGGATATTATAGTCCAGACCGAAGTCGAGTTCTCGTCCCGTCGGCTCGACATCAGTCGCCATCTGGCGCTGCTGGATCTCCCCGCCAGCATTGCGACCGGTGGCCATGTTGAGCTTCATCGCGCCGCTTTCAATGCGCAATGGTTGAGCAACGGAGAAAGAGATTGAATCCTGCTCTTTCACCACATTCCCTATGCGCACTCCAACCTGGAACGCGGAAAAATTGAGGTCACTTATCGAGCCGATCAAGCCCGCGGTGCCGCCAGAAGCTCTCGCAGTCCCGTGTTCGAATCGACCGAACAGCTCCAGGTCCGGCGCCAGTTGATGATTAAGACCGGCGTGGAATGTTGCAACTTTGCTCCCGGCACCCCCGGCGAAAGCCGCACTGCGCTCCATTCCGAGAAGGCTTTCCTGATCATCCAGGTAGCTTGCTCCGAAACTGACGCGGCTCGCTCCGCCGATCGCGACGTTGATGCCACCGCCTGCAACAGAACCTAGCTGCTCATCATGCGTGCCTTCACCTGCAAAACCAACCGCTGTGACTGCGAAAGGCCCAAGCTTGTGACTGGAGATGGCTGCAACATTTTCGCCCACAAGCGAGAGAACGGAACTCTGACTATGCCAGGCTGGCGCTGGACTGGTCTCGAAGATGCCTGTGGCATCAGCGGCAACTGAAAGGCTGGCCGTGGCAGCGTAGGTGTCCTCAGACAGAAGCAGGCCCGGCCTCGGCAGCGCGTGCGAAGGGGGAACGGCAACCCACTGCATCAGGTCGGGGAGCATAGAGGAGCTCGACGTTTCGACGAGCTGCGAGCCTTCGACGTTGTAGCTGCGGTTCAAGGCATCGAAGACCGCGACCTGCGTCCCAGCCAGGGCCTTCTCGATCCCATCACCAAAGCTTTGCGACGGAGCAACCGTCATCTCGGTGAGGCTCGTCCGATCGCTGGTCAGAACGTGATCTCCAGAGAGATACGATACGCTTCCGATCGGGCTGAGTGCCGCCGCGATGTCCAGGACCCCGTGCCCCCATTCCTCGGAGAAGGCGTGGGAAACGCCGTTGCCGAAGTCGCTGGTGCCATTGACCGGAACTCCGAGCTTGCTGAACCAGCTATTGTCTGCGCTCGCCAGAAGTCTCTTCGTCCACTCCTCCGGTGTGAGATCCGGAAAAGCCTCCGCCAGCAGCGCAACCGTCCCAGCGATCTGCGGCGCGACATAGGACGTGCCTGTGCCAGCAGAATAGGACGTATCGGAAGTCGCGCTGGCTGCTCTCGTTGTTCCATCTCCGGCCATGCAGAAGCTTGAAGCCAGTCCACAAGGAGCGGAAAGGCGGAAGGCCTTCGTGATGTCTCCTGCCGCGTCGACTTCGAAATAGCCATTTGCTGCCGCCACCCAGGCTTCCTGCAAGCGCTGGTCAAAATGCGGAAGGGCCGCCATCACGTCGCCGGACGCCATGGCCTCGTTGTTTGAGAGCGCCCATACGATGACGCCTCCGCGCTGGAAGCCATCCAGCGCATCAAGATAGGTTTGCCACTTCGCCGCGCCATAATTGCCGATCAGCGCATTCAGGCCTTGCGCGACGGTCTGGCCCGGGTTGGACTGAAGGTGCGACGCGAGGTCGGAGGCAGCCCGCTCGAACCCCCATGAGTTGTTCTGCGCGACCGCGCCGCGCGAGGCAGCGTCCAGCGTGCCGCCAATGACGTTGTCCAGATTTAGATTGGTGCCGCCTGTCGGATTGATGGCGGTAAGATGCAAGCTGGCGGAAGGGGCTACCCCGTGCATCCCTCTGCCGTCTTGAGCGCCTGCAATCAGCGAAGCAACATGCGTGCCGTGATCGCTGCTGGCAAGTGTGCCGTATTGATGGATCGTTTTTCCCGAGAACTCCTGGTGGGTCGTGCGAAAGCCGCTGTCGACGACCGCCACGAGTTGCTTCGCCCCGCTGATGCCCGAGGACAACGCCGTGTGCAGTTTGTGCAGTTCGAATGCGCTGGACTGGTTCGTCGCGGGCGCACCGGAGGATGCACAACCGACATAGGTGCAGTTGGCGTCAGCGGCGCGAAACTCGGCAGACGTCCGAATTTGCTCCGCCCGCGTCGGATTGAAGGTTACGCCGCCTGATGTCCAATCCCCCTGCGAAGGCGGGCTCGGGTCTGGAGCGGGAACGGGCGCGGTGCCGGAGACCGGTGCTGGAGCTTCTACCGCGGGAGGCGAGGAAGTAGGGGAGCCTCCATCAGCAGATCCGCCTGATCCGCCCGAGCAACTGCTCAGCACAAGGCCCGCAGAGACGAGGGCAATCGGCCCGATCAGCACTGTGTTCGACATGTCCAGGGCAAGACCATCATGAGAGTTGGATGCTCTCTGATGGCCGCCTGAAAGGGGGCCCGAGCCGCAATGGGTGGTCAATCTGTCGGAATTTGGGCTTTTTTATGCGCATATGCTAAAAAATAGGATGCGCATGAACGTGGAACTCAAAAGTTGGAGGAGGAAGAGGCGGCCAGCGGCTCGTAAGGCCGCGTTTATAGATGGGTACGTCCACCATCGGGGGTATTCCGTCGCCGCGCTTGGGGTCATCCAGGCGCCTCTACGTGATCATGATGGAGCTCCGGGCAGGCCTGCTTTCCTTGGCTTAAGGCAAGAGGAGGTGCAGCCGACAACTATGCCGTTCCCAGGAGCGTCTGTCCTGCCGAACATCTGAACCCTCGCCATACGCCAGAGTGGTCGATGAGTGGGTCACCGCGATCGGGCTTCGCCGGTAAGGATCGGCACGCACTCTACCCGAGGGACAGCGGCTGCGGTCTCTTCAAGGCCGCCGGCAACCTTCGTGCAATCCAGATCCTGCTCGGACATCAAAACCGAGAAGACCCTCACGGACTTGGGACGAGATGAAGAGAATGGGATGGAACTGGCAGAGCATCAAGAGATCTGAGAATACGCGTTCTCGCGTTGAGCGCGGCCGTCGCTCTCAGCGGAAGCAGCTATGCTCTCCCCTATCGGTCTCCAAGCTCTCGATACCAACGCGTGAAGGTTCGTGTTAAATCAGATAGCTACCGCCTTCGGCTCGACCACGCTCAAGGGTGCAGATCGGGGCTCGAGGCCATCCGCTTCATCTACCGCCGATTCTTCAACGCTATGGCCACGATGATGATCGCGAAGGCAGCAAGCCTCAGGAGATACATCCAGCTCCTCTCCTCCACGGGAAGATTGGAAAGAGCAAGCAGCGCCTGATTGGCAGCCAGCAGCCAGAACGCCGCAGCAAAGGCTGCAAACAGCCCATCACGCGTTCGGACCCAGAACCGCACGAAGAACAGCCCCGAAACTAGAAATCCCATTGTGATGAGGCCGGAGATAAAAGCGAACATTGTCTATTCGGACTCCCAGACCAGACCGAAAAGCAAAATGCCGACGGCCATCAAAGAAGCTGCATGCCGCCAAGTCTGGAAATCCCACTGCGGAAATATCAAGAGGTCGAAGAGAACGGCGAGGCTGTTGAGGGAGAGGAACGCGAAGCAGAGCCCGGCCCATAGCAGCAGACGCGTCAGCGACCGCCGATATCCTCTCAGCAGGAGCACTGTGCAGGTGGTACTTGCCACCAGGCAGAGGACATAAATTGCGACTTGTATGGCTTGGTTCACTGCGGGGGCCTCCTCAACAGGAAGGCATCTGAGAACGAGGCAAGCTTGGTGTTGGAGCGACTAACGATCATGCGCCTGATCTGATTGGGACGGGTACGATACTCATAGGCCAGTTTTTCCACAAAGGCAGCAAGATCCGCCGACACTGAAGCATAGCGCACGGTGTCGTCCCCTTCATCAATCAGCAGCCCAGCGCTGAGAAGGCAGCTTACGGATTGGGCGACGACGAGCTCGCTGCTGCGCAATTCGGTGACCATTTCAGAGGTTTTCCATCTGCGATCCGGCTGGGCATGAAGAAGCAACAGCAGCTCGAGCGACCAGACAGAGTCGAGACAGCTTTCAACCATCTCCACGAAGCCCAAATCTGGCGTTGTATTTCGAGTCATAGGCTGCGGTTTAGAAGCCCCCAGCAGACGGATCAACCCTCTTTAGGATTTTTGTGGCGCAGGCGAGATTACCGTGCCATGAGCTTGCGGTTACGCGCGACGGCATAACGTCTCGTGGAGACTAAGACCGAGGCCTTGAGGAGACTTCATCTTGACGCTGTCCGCCGCCACTCAACAGCTTGATCGCCGCCATATCCTGAACGCGCTTCGAGCGTTTCGCCGAGGTGATTTCTCCGTGCGGCTGGATGGAGATTTCGAGGGGCTGGACTTCGAGATCGCCCAGAGCTTCAACGAAATCGTCGAACTCAACGAAGCCCTTACGGATGAGTTCGCGCGGCTTGGACGTGTGGTCGGCAAGGATGGCCGCATCGGAGAGCGCGGGCATGTGCGTAATGCCACTGGAAGCTGGGAGGCCAGCGTCCGTTCGATCAACGAATTGATTGAGGACATGGTGCAGCCGACCGCGGAAGTGGCGCGGGTGATCGGTGCAGTGGCGAAAGGTGACCTCAGCCAGTCGATGATGGAAGAGATCGACGGCCGCCCCCTGCGCGGTGAGTTCTTGCGCATCGGCAAGGTCGTCAACACGATGGTGGACCAGCTGAACTCGTTTGCGTCGGAAGTGACGCGCGTTGCCCGTGAAGTGGGCACCGAGGGCAAACTGGGCGGGCAGGCGCAGGTCAAGGGCGTAGCAGGGACCTGGAAAGACCTGACAGATAATGTGAACTCGATGGCGCAGAACCTGACCAGCCAGGTGCGCAACATCGCCGAGGTGACCACGGCCGTCGCCAACGGCGATCTCAGCCGAAAGATCACCGTGGAGGTGAAGGGCGAGGTGCTTGAGCTCAAGAACACCATCAACACGATGGTGGACCAGCTCAACGCCTTTGCTTCGGAAGTGACGCGTGTTGCCCGCGAAGTGGGTACCGAGGGCAAGCTGGGTGGCCAGGCGCGCGTGGAAGGCGTTGGCGGCACCTGGAAGGACTTGACCGACAACGTCAACCTGATGGCCGAGAACCTGACCGGCCAGGTGCGCAATATTGCCGAAGTCACCACCGCCGTGGCCTCTGGCGACTTGTCCAAGAAGATCACCGTGGACGTGAAGGGCGAAATCCTTGAGCTGAAGAACACCATCAACACGATGGTGGACCAGCTGAACTCCTTCGCGTCGGAGGTGACGCGCGTTGCCCGTGAAGTGGGAACGGAGGGCAAGCTGGGTGGTCAGGCGCAGGTCCGCGGCGTGGGCGGCACCTGGAAGGACCTGACGGACAACGTGAACTTGATGGCCGCCAACCTGACGGGCCAGGTGCGTAACATCGCCGAGGTCACCACCGCCGTGGCCTCGGGCGACTTGTCCAAGAAGATCACCGTGGACGTGAAGGGCGAGATTCTGGAGCTGAAGTCCACCATCAACACCATGGTGGACCAGCTCAACTCCTTTGCGGGCGAAGTAACGCGCGTGGCGCGTGAGGTGGGTACCGAAGGAAAGCTTGGCGGCCAGGCGGACGTAAAGGGGGTTGGCGGCACCTGGAAGGACCTCACCGACAATGTGAACCTGATGGCCGCGAACCTGACCGGGCAGGTGCGTAACATCGCCGAAGTAACCACGGCCGTGGCGCGCGGCGACTTGTCCAAGAAGATCACCGTCGACGTGAAGGGCGAAATCCTGGAGCTGAAGTCCACGATCAACACGATGGTGGATCAGCTCAATTCTTTCGCCGGCGAAGTAACCCGAGTTGCCCGTGAAGTGGGCACCGAAGGCAAACTGGGCGGTCAGGCCCATGTGGAGGGTGTTGCCGGCACCTGGAAGGATCTGACGGATAACGTGAACTCGATGGCGCAGAACCTCACCGGACAGGTGCGCAACATTGCCGAAGTGACAACCGCCGTGGCGTCGGGCGATCTGTCCAAGAAAATCACCGTGGACGTGAAGGGGGAAATTCTGGAGCTGAAGAACACCATCAACACCATGGTGGATCAGCTGAACTCTTTTGCCTCGGAAGTGACGCGCGTGGCCCGCGAAGTGGGTACGGACGGCAAGCTGGGGGGCCAGGCGCAGGTGCGCGGTGTGGCCGGCACCTGGAAGGACCTGACCGACAACGTGAACGCCATGGCGGCAAACCTGACGGGACAGGTGCGCAACATCGCCGAAGTGACAACGGCTGTGGCCTCGGGTGACTTGTCGAAGAAGATTACCGTGGCGGTCCGCGGCGAAATCCTGGAGCTTAAGGACACCATCAACACGATGGTGGACCAGCTGAACTCTTTCGCCTCCGAAGTGACACGCGTGGCCCGTGAAGTGGGGACGGAAGGCAAGCTGGGCGGCCAGGCGCAGGTCAAAGGCGTCGGCGGTACCTGGAAGGATTTGACAGACAACGTGAACTCGATGGCGCAGAACCTGACGGGCCAGGTGCGCAACATCGCGGAAGTCACGACGGCTGTGGCGTCGGGCGACCTGTCGAAGAAGATCACCGTGGATGTGAAGGGCGAGATCCTCGAACTGAAATCGACGATCAATACCATGGTGGACCAGCTCAACTCCTTTGCCGGGGAAGTGACGCGCGTGGCGCGTGAAGTGGGGACGGAAGGGAAGCTCGGTGGCCAGGCGCAGGTGGAAGGCGTCGCCGGAACGTGGAAGGATCTCACCGATAACGTGAACCTGATGGCGACGAACCTCACCAATCAGGTGCGTGGCATCGCCGAGGTCGTCACCGCGGTGGCGCAAGGCAACCTGAAGCGCAAGCTGGCGGTGGACGCCAAGGGCGAAATCGCCGCACTCGCCGAAACCATCAACGGCATGATTGAGACGCTGGCGACCTTTGCCGACCAGGTCACCAACGTTGCGCGCGAAGTCGGGATCGAGGGCAAGCTCGGGGGGCAGGCGCGCGTACCGGGTGCTGCCGGCTTGTGGCGCGACCTGACGGACAACGTGAACCAGCTGGCGGCGAACCTCACCACCCAGGTGCGCGCCATCGCCGAAGTGTCCACCGCTGTGACCAAGGGCGACCTGACGCGCTCCATCTCGGTGGAGGCGTCGGGCGAGGTGGCCGCGCTTAAGGACAACATCAACGAAATGATCCGCAATTTGAAGGATCAAACGCTGAAGAATGCCGAGCAGGATTGGCTCAAGACCAATCTGGCCCGCTTCTCGCGCATGTTGCAGGGCGAACGCGACCTCTCGACCGTATCGCGTCTGATCATGAGCGAGCTCGCGCCGCTGGTGAACGCCCAGTATGGCGTGTTCTATGTGACGAACCGCGACGACACGGAGATGCGGCTGGAGCTGGCTGCAAGCTACGGCGCCGAAAGCAGTGCCCATATCAAGAGCGAGCTGGCCCTGCGCGAAGGGCTGATTGGCCAGAGCGCGGCCGACAAGCGGGTCATCATGCTCGATGAAGTCCCTGCGGACTTCCTCAAGATCACATCGGGCCTGGGTGCCGCCAATCCGGCCAATGTCATCATTTTGCCGGCGCTCTTTGAGGAGGAAGTCAAGGCGGTCATCGAGCTTGCCTCCTTCGGCGAGTTCAACGACACGCACCAGTCCTTCCTCAACCAGCTGATGGAATCCGTGGGCATCGTGCTCAACACCATTGCGGCAACCATGCGAACGGAGGGACTTCTCAAGCAGTCCCAGTTGCTGACGGCCGAACTTCAGGCCCGGCAGTCGGAGCTGACAAAGAAGCAGGAAGAACTGCACGCAACGAACGAAGAGCTGCAGGAAAAGGCTCAGCTCCTTGAAAACGAGAAAAAGCAGGTCGAGAACAAGAACCTTGAAATTGAAATGGCGCGCAGGGCTCTGGAGGAAAAGGCCGAGCAGCTGGCGCTTACGTCCAAGTATAAATCTGAGTTCCTCGCGAACATGTCGCACGAGTTGCGCACCCCGCTCAACTCGCTGCTGATCCTCTCTAAGCTCCTGGCCTCAAACCAGCAGGGTAACCTCAATGAGAAGCAGGTGGAATTCGCGCGAACGATCAATGCTGCGGGTACCGACCTGCTCAGCCTCATCAACGACATCCTCGACCTTTCCAAGATCGAATCCGGCACCGTGTCGATCGATCTGGGAGACGTAAAGGTGATCCAGCTGCGCCAGCACATGGAGCGGACCTTCCGCCAGCTGGCCAACGACAAGGGACTGGCCTTCACCATCGAGATCGATCCCGACTTGCCAGATACCATGCGCACCGATGAAAAGCGGCTGCAGCAGGTGGTGCTGAACCTCTTGTCCAACGCCTTCAAGTTTACCTCCAAGGGGGAGGTCAAGCTGCGCTTTGGGCTAGAAGGGCCCCCTCACGGCCGTCGCGGCCGCGCCGCCCCGCGGATGCTTTCCGTGGCTGTGACCGATACCGGCATCGGCATTCCGGAAGATAAGCAGAAGCTCATCTTCGAAGCCTTCCAGCAGGCCGATGGTACCACCAGCCGCAAATATGGGGGCACGGGGCTTGGGCTCTCCATCAGCCGCGAGATCGCCAATCTTCTGGGTGGCGAACTGCGGGTCCAGAGCATCCCGGGCCAAGGTTCCACATTCACGCTCGTCGTGCCGCTTGAGGGACCCCAGCCGCTCAACCTGCAGCACACGGACGGGTCGCAAGGAGATGCAAGCCTCGCGACTGCTGATGTGTCAAGCGATGCCCTGGACAGCGATGACCGCAACAACCTTCAGCCCGGAGACAAGGTCATCTTGATCGTTGAGGACGACCCCACCTTTGGCCGCCTGCTGCTTGAGGTGGCCCGCTCGGTGGGACTGAAGGCCGTGCTGTCGACGGCGGGATCGGGAACATTGGCGTTGACGCGCCAGATTATGCCAGATGCAATTACCCTCGACCTCGGCCTCTCTGACATCGACGGCTGGGTCCTGTTCGATCTGCTCAGGCACGATCCTCAAACGACGTTGATCCCCATCCATGTGATTTCCGGAGCCGAAAGTGCACCTGCATTGTCGCAGAAGGGTGCCGCAACCGTGATGCTCAAGCCCGTGGCACATGAGGAGCTGGCGCAGGTCTTCACTGCCGTCAAGGAACAACCCAGTGGCCGCCATCGCAGCATCCTCGTCGTCGACGCCGATGCCGACCGGCGGGCCACGACCAGCGAGGCCCTCCGCGATGGCTTGACCTTCGTCACCGCGTTGGATGTGTGGCCCGCCAATACTGACGACGCGACAGTGCACCAGTACGATCACATCGTCTTGTCTGTCGACGGTGCCGCTGCCGAGAACACAACCGCGCTGGCAAACCTGAAAGATCATCGTGACACGGTGCTCGACGTGACCGTTCTCTTCGGCGCAGAGAGCGATACCGGGTCTCTAGACGCTCTGCCTGCGCTCAAGGACCTGCCCCGCGCCACGAACCTCTCGCAACTGACCCAGATCCTCGGACGGCCAAGGGCAGGCACCCGAGACACACAGGACCAGGTCCGACAGCAGGACCTCGCCGGCGCCAAGGTGCTGATCGTTGATGACGATATCCGCAACATCTATTCGCTCACCAGCCTGCTCGAGACCTGCGGAATCGAGGTGCTCCATGCCGAAGGCGGTCGTGAAGGTATCGAGATCCTGCAGCGGAATCCGGACGTGGACGTTGCCCTTGTCGACATCATGATGCCGGAGATGGATGGCTACGAAACCATGGGAGAGATCCGCAACCGTCCATCGCTGGCTCATATTCCCCTGATCGCCGTTACCGCCAAGGCGATGAAGGGTGACCGACAGAAATGTCTCGATGCCGGGGCCTCGGACTACATCGCAAAGCCCGTTGATCTTGACCTGCTTCTGGCGCTGTTGCGTGTCTGGATTGGCCGCTCCCGCAGCCGCACGACCTCCGAACCGATTGCGAGTGGCGCATGAACCTTTCTTCGAATGACGTCTCCTTGCCCAATGCGCCAGGCTCGGTCGATGGAGCCGATGAGGCGCAATGGGCTGCGCGTCCGCGCGTCCTTCTGGTGGATGATGACCACCGCAACCTCCTCGCCTTGAGCGAGGTACTGGGGGACGTGGCAGAGATCGTCACGGCAGATTCCGGTGCCGAAGCATTGCGCCACCTCTTGAAGGAACAGTTCGCGGTGATCCTGCTCGACGTCCTGATGCCAGGGCTCGACGGGTACGAAACGGCCAAGCTGGTGCGCATGCGCGAGCAAACGCGCGACACCCCGATCATCTTCCTAACCGCGATCAACAAGGAGGACGCTCATCTGATGCGCGGCTATGACAGCGGCGCGGTCGATTTTGTGTTCAAGCCCGTCGATCCGGTGATCCTGCGCTCCAAGGTGGCGGTCTTTGTCAGTCTTTACGAGAAGACGCGCGAAATCGAACGCAATGCCAAGCGCGAACAAACGCTGTTGCAAGAGAAGCTGGAAGCCCAGTCGGAACGGCTAAAAATAGACCAGGCGCTGCGTGAAGCCGAGGAGCGTCAGGCTCTGCTGTTGCGTTCCCTGCCCCTTGCCATTTTCCAAATCGAGCGTACCAAGGGCATGCCTCGATTCATTGCTGGCGATGTAGAAAGCCTCACCGGATATTCTACCGAAGAGTTCCAAGCCACGCCGGACATCTGGGAACCGCGGATCCATCCCGAAGATAGGCCTGTCTGGGCCTCATCGGCAAACGCGCCCGCGCCCGTGGAGTATCGTTGGCAGCACCGGGATGGCACCTATCGCGTCTTCGTCGACCAACGGGTGCCGGTGTCGGGCCGGTCAGGCGTCTGGGTCGGCACGTTACGTGACATTACGGAACAGAGACGCCTACAGGACCAACTGCTGCAGGCTCAAAAGCTGGACGCGATCGGCAAGCTGACCGGCGGTGTCGCCCATGACTTCAACAATCTGCTGGCCTCCGTGTTGAGCGGGATCGCCCTGCTCGAGCGGCGAAGCAACATCGACGAGCGTGCAGAGAAGGTCCTGGCGATGATGCGTCACGCCGCACAGCAGGGCACCCATCTCGTCAACAGGATGCTGACCTTTTCGCGACGTCAACATCTGCAGCCAGAGAGGGTCCGGTTGGATAAATCGGCACAGGCGCTGGACGGAATGCTGGCCCCTGTGCTTGGTGGCCTCATCACCCTGAAGTGGGACCTCGATGAGGAACTATGGCCCGCATTCGTGGATAGCGGGGAGCTGGAGTTGGCGCTGATGAACCTGGTGATCAATGCGCGCGACGCCATGCCCAGTGGTGGGACCGTGACGGTGGCTGGAGCCAACCGGCACTTGGCTTTCGCACAAGGCGCTCTTCAACCCGGTGATTATGTGCTCATCTCCGTCAGCGACACTGGCGCTGGAATTCCCGCCGAGTTGCTTCAGCGCGTGCTCGAACCCTTCTTCACGACCAAGGATCCCGGCAAGGGCACCGGCCTGGGTTTGAGTTCCGTGCTCGGCTTTGCTCAGCAATCTGGCGGAGACCTGCGCGTCCACAGCGAAGCTGGATGTGGCACGGTAGTAGAGGTATGGCTGCCGCGATCGGTTGACCAAGCTCAGGAAGACACTCCTGCAATCAAGAGGGAGCCCGAACCTGCGACGGCCGCAGGTCAGATGGTCCTCCTCGTGGATGACGCCGTGGGGCTGCGGGATCTTACGCGGATGCATCTCACTGACGCTGGATACAAGGTCACCTGCGCGTCTAGCGCAACGGAGGCTTTGGAACTGATCAACCGTGGCGAAACGAGCTTCGACGTCATCGTGACAGACTATGCGATGCCAAGCATGTCTGGTCTTGATCTCATCAAAACGGCGCGAACCCAGCGAAGCGACTGGCCGGCCGTGATCATCACTGGTTTTGCCGAACTGGAGGAGATAGCGAAACGACCGACGAACGTACCACTTTTGGCAAAGCCCTTTACCCGCACCGCCCTTCTTCAGGCACTCACGACGGTTCTCGCGCCGAGATAGGGGCCAAGCTATCAACGGGCAGCCTGCCGCTTGTCGCTGACGGCTGGGCCGCCACGATGGAGCATGTCTCTCAGTCACAGGAAAGCCAGCGACTCAAATGGGTGTTGATGGGCAAGGCTTACTCTATGGGCTCATGGAGCGTTAACTCGACCGACTGGCGGACCGTGGAGAGCGGACTTGCCTTTCTCTACATGGAAGCTCGACGAGGCAGATGGTCACCGGGCTCGTGGACGCTTACTAGGAGGCAAAGACCGAAGGAAGCGCGTGACCCGCGCCCTCTCCAGCTCCGCGGTTGAACTGGACAACGAGGCGCTGGTCGCGGCTTTTGCCACGCGCATGGATGCCGCGACCAAATCCATGCTGCAGAGCGCGCCAACGGCTGATGATATCCGATATCGCCCTTGTCAACCTGACGCTTCTATCGGTCATTCTAAAACCGTGAGAAACGTCTTCGAACGCAGCTTGTCCGTCGCTGAGCAGAAAGCCGTTCGTGAGCAACTGATACGGATATGCACCCCTTACCTGGATTTGTCAGGAGGCTAACCCCAGATGCAGTCCACTTTCTATGCTTGGTGGCACGGCAAGGTCGCTCGTCATATGGCTGCGCCTGCAAATTGAGGAAAGCATCCCGATGCTTCGAGACATGAGCGACACGCTGGCCTTCATCGAGGTGGTGCAGCGGGGAAGCTTCACCGCTGCGGCCAACAGT
This sequence comes from Pseudorhizobium sp., assembly GCA_035998065.1. Classification (GTDB taxonomy): domain Bacteria; phylum Pseudomonadota; class Alphaproteobacteria; order Rhizobiales; family Rhizobiaceae; genus Neorhizobium. The sequence goes on along the minus strand of DASYHX010000379.1, from coordinate 2,355 downwards.
CTCAGAACCTCGAAGGCACGAATCAGCAAGAAGGTCCAGGATCTGGAGCAGCGGCTGGGGGTAAAGCTGCTCCATCGCACGACGCGCAACATCCGCCTGACGGAAGCCGGATCAGTCTATTTCGAACGCTGCCGCGATCTCGCCCGGCTGCTCGGCGACGCAGAGAGTGCCGTCGAACAGGTGCATGGGAAACCATCTGGATGGTTGAAAGTGACGGCTCCGCACTGGCTCGTCACCAAAACGCTTGCGCCTCTCCTGGTCGGGTTTCGCCGAACCTATCCAGAGGTGAAGCTTCAACTCATGCTCGACCACGACGTCAAGAACATCGTAGATGAGGACATCGACGTTGCCTGTCGCCTCTGGAACGGTCCGATGCCCGATTCAAACCTTGCCGCCCGCCGTCTGGCTGACATTCCCACAGGACTTTATGCGTCCCCCCAGTATCTTAGAGAACACGGAGCTCCAGATCATCCTTCGCAGTTGAGAAACCATGCCTGCCTGGTGACGCAACTGGTTTACCGCCGGTCAGAACATTCGTGGCGGCTGGCGAGCCAGGAGGAGATAAACGACTATCCGATCAATCCAGCGGTGGTGGCCACGGACCCAGGTGCACTGTTCGAATTCCTGATCCGGGGGCAAGGCATCCAGCTCACCACCCCCTATCTCGTCGGCGCGGCGCTCGCCACTGGCGAGATCGTTCGAATCCTCCCCGAATGGTCCGGTCCCAGCGCTACACTCTACGCGGTCAGAGCGGGCGGACGCGTGCAGCCTCTCAAGGTGCGCGCGTTCATAAACTACCTGACGGAACACCTCGACAAAGCTTTGCAGCCACTCTGAGCTACCGCGCTGGTTCCCCTGATTGTAGCCAGATGGCTGACAACGCGATCCAGGTTCTGAGCCTAATAGCTGGACCTTCGTTCGCCTACCTTCCTCCCGTAAGCACCGAGCGCCGGCACAAAGCGGCGCAGATGGATGAAGGAACATCATGAGAAACGTAACACGCCGAACCGTCCTCAAGGGGGCTTCAACGATGGCGGCTGTCGCTGCCGTGACGAGCGCCCCGTCTCTTGCTGTCGCTGCTGCGCCCAAGAAGTATTTTCAATCGCCTGGTTTTTACAGAATGGCATTGGGTGACCTTGAAATCACGGCGCTGCTAGATGGCACCCTGCCCCTTCCGCTTCCGCAAATGTATCGCGACGTCGCCGCTGAGAATGCCGCTCAATTGCTCCAAGCGGCACACCGGGATATTCCGACGGACACATCCGTCAATGCTTTCTTGGTCAACGACGGCAAGCGTCTTGTGCTCATTGATACAGGAACCGGCCACTACCTCGGGAGTGAGGTTGGGTATCTGATCAGGAACCTGGAAGCAGGCGGCTACTCCGCAGCACAGATAGATCATGTCATTCTGACCCATATTCATACGGATCATTCCGGCGGGCTGGTTCTTCCGGATGGAAAACGTGTCTTTGAAAATGCAACCCTTCATGTTCCTGAGCGTGAACTGGAATTCTGGCTAAAGACACCTGAAGCCGCTCGGCCGAAGGACCTGAACCAGCAACTGTTCCAAGAGGCTGAAGAATGTCTGCGCCCCTATCTTCAGCAGGACAAGATCGTCAGCTTCAAGGCGAATGCGGAGGTCCTTGCAGGTTTCCGTTCGATCCTGCGCCCGGGACATACCCCCGGCCACAGCTCCATCGTCGTTGAAAGTGGCGGCAGGAAGCTGGTGTTTTGGGGCGACATCAGCCACGGCGATATCGTGCAGTTCAAGCAGCCGGACGTGACCATTGAGTTTGACGTCGATCGGCCGATGGCGGTGCGGTCCCGCAGGCAAGCCTTCGCGGAGGCCGTGGCGGAGGGCTATCTCGTGGCCGGCGCGCACATCGCCTTCCCCGGCATCGGCAATGTCCTGGCACAGGGCGACCATTTTGACTGGATGCCGATGAACTACTCGGATGGAGCAGGCGGAGTCATCAGATGAACCTCAGTCGATGGACTCCGGTCTGTTGATTTCACCGTTGAATGGAGTCTGAATTCCGCCTGCCTATCAGACGAGACCCGGAGTTTCAGCATTGTGTTGGTCGCCGTCGGATTGATGGGAAGGCACGTTGAACCCCTGCGGCAGGACCGTGACGCAGGGACATAACCAGGCGCCCTCAGCCGATGGGCAACGCCACAAGAGTCGGCATCGCAGCCTTCGTTCTGTTGCCGGTAAGTGCTGCCGGACCCCTCTGGCGATAGGAGATCGAAGGGTCATCCGCCAGCGTCATTGACAGGTGCATCAATTGGTCCCTCAGTTCTGTGCAACCAGAAAGCGGCCGCGCGATGTCCGTCATGCCGGCAGATATCGTATCC
>DASYHX010000356.1:0-1824 GCA_035998065.1 Pseudorhizobium sp. | reverse complement strand
CTGATCCACCTGGATGGGCGCACCGTTGATGGTGATGTTCACAGCAGAAGTGCAGCATTCTCCCTCAACGGTCACGCGCTCATGCGTGCTGTCGACGTCCTCGACCCGGACAGCCAGGCGGAGTTCTCTGGAGGGGCCCGCCGAAGCAACATCCACCGGCGGACTGTTTTTCAGCGGAGGGGTTCTTGGCGGCACGCCCCGATACTGACCAGTAGCCTCAAAAGCTGAAGCCATGCCGAGCAGGTTGACATCATCCCAGGCTCGGCCTGCAAAGGTAAGGCCGACCGGCATCTTGGTGTCTTCCATGATACCCATCGGAACAGTGACGGTGGGAACGCCGCAGTGCCTTATCGCGAGATTTCCGTTCGCTACCCAAACCCCGTTGCGCCAGGCGAGATCAGCGGAGGCGGCGTTCGTGTCGGCGTCCGCAGGACCCACATCTGCCACCGCTGGGAATATCACTGCGTCCAGTCCTAGTTCAGACATCCACTGTTCCAAATCCCGACGACGCGTCTCCTCCAGTCCGAGGAGGCCATCTTCAATATCGGGAATATCCTTGAATTTCCTGCCGGCATTTTCTCCCGCGTTTTTCGGGTAGTCTGACAGGCAGTCAGGGAAGCCGTGGTAGCGGTCCGGCAAGGCGCCTGCTGGTTGTGGGAAAATGGCTTTGCCTTCGATCTGGTTCAGGTTAGGGAACTGCGGATCGCCATTCTGCTCCAGAAAGTCGTTCCATGACCAAGCGGATAGATCCAGGATCTCGTGATGCAGGAATGGTGGGCTCACAAGCCCGCGCGTAGCGATGGTCGGACAGCCAACCCGATCCCCCTCATAATTCGAGACAAGAGGGAAATTGACGACGAGAATCTCGGCGCCTGCGGCTTCCAAAGCCTGACGGGCTCGCTCCCATAGAGCCAGAACTGAAGGCCGTGTGTCGATCCGCTGCCCAGTAGGACCACCGATGCCGGGCTTTGCCCCTGAGCCTGCCGCGGGGTCCTGATTGATATACATGGCGGGAACACCGAGCCTTAAACCCTTGAGAGTGGCCGTCCGGGCGACGTTTCGATAGCTGGCGGGGCGTGTTTCGGACGGGCGAGGCAGCGTGATCCAAGGCTGGCTCCGCCAGAAATCACCTCGGCTGTCTTCGTCATCGGCCACGAGCACATCAAGGATCTCGAGCATGTCCGCCATGGTGCGTGTGTGCGGCACCACCACATCCATGGTGGGCACGAGCGGCCAGTTCCCGCGAACGGAAATCACCCCTCGGCTGGGTGTATAGGCGCAAAGCGCGTTGTTGGACGCTGGGGCGCGGCCGCTCGACCATGTTTCTTCGCCCAATCCGAAGGCGGCAAAAGACGCGGCTGTTGCCGTTCCAGAACCGTTTGACGAGCCTGACGCATACGCGGCGGTCAGGTAGTTGGAATTGTACGGGGACTCTGCTCTTCCGTAGTAACCGCGCTGCATCCCGCCGTTTGCCACGGGCGGCATGTTCGTCAGGCCTATCAGGACAGCGCCGCTGGCGCGAAGCCTTGCAATGGCAAAAGAATCGTCGGAGGCGATGAGATCGGCAAAGGCTGGCGAACCAGCAGCCACCGTCAATCCCTTGGCCTTGAAGCTGTCTTTCGCTGTGTAGGGAATCCCATCGAGCGGGCTGAGAACTTTCCCTCCGGACCGGCGGATATCAGCGGCCTTCGCCTCTTCGAACATCTTGGGATTCAGCACGCAAACCGAGTTGAGGATCGGGCCGCGGCGATCATAGAAGGCGATCCGGTTCAGGTAGGCTGCAACAAGCCCGACACTTGTGACCGCCCCCTCGTCCAAGGCGGT
>DASYHX010000328.1:0-7203 GCA_035998065.1 Pseudorhizobium sp. | reverse complement strand
ACCGTTTTCGGGATCTCGCAGGAGAGCGGTTCCACGACCTTCCAGGCGTGGTTCCTGAAGAAGAGCGGGTGAAGCAGGAAAGCTACTCCTGCACCAGCAGCATAGAGAACGTCTACCGCGGTCGCGGGCGTTACGACATTCTCTATGGCGACACGTCTCCCCGTCGCGTCTATCACTGCAAGAGCCAAAGCGGCGTGACCTACTCCGGAACGGCTTTACCGAACACCCAGTGGGTGCCGGGCCTCAACCCGCATCATCTTCCTAAAGAGCACTGACCGGAGCATGAGCATCTGTGCGACGATCAACGTCTTAGGTATACCGGATGTTGTCGGATGACTTGACAAGGCAAGATGGGATGTGTCGAGGATGCACTCACATATCAGGAGGCCATCATGTCTGCACAACTCGTTATTCCGGATCTTGCTGGAAAGTCCGTCCTCATCACCGGCGCCTCGACCGGCATTGGTGCGGCACTGGCACGCGCATTTGCTGCCTTGGGGACGTCAGTAGGCCTTCACTACAACGCCAGCGAAGATGCGGCTAAGGCCGTGGCAGCGGACATTGAGGCTGCCGGCGGCAAAGTTCACCTTGTGCGTGGTGATGCGGCGAAATCCGGTGAGATGGCTCGTGTGGTCGAGGAAACCGCGGCCGCCTTCGGCGGACTTGATGGGCTGATCAACAATGCCGGCGGGATGGTCGCTCGCGTCCCCTACGCCGAGATGACCGACGAGCACTATGATGCCGTCATGGATCTGAACGCGCGTTCAGTCCTTGCCGCTTCCACTGCCGCGATTCCGCATCTGAAGCAGCGTGGCGGCTTTATCATCAATACGACGTCGATTGCAGCGCGCAATGGCGCCAGCAACGGCGCCGGCATCTATGGCTCCTCAAAGGCTTTCGTGTCCAACGTCACCCGCGGCATGGCCAAAGAACTCATTCCCTTCGGCATCCGCGTCAACGGCGTGGCGCCCGGAGTTATCACGACGCCCTTCCACGATCGCTATTCCACCTCGCAGCAACTGCAGGCCGCGCTGGCCACCATCCCGCAGGGTCGGCTGGGAACCGCGGAGGACTGTGTCGGTGCCTATCTCTTCCTCGCCTCCGAAATGCTGTCCAGCTACGTCATCGGGCAGGTGATCGAGGTGAACGGCGGCCAGTTGATGCCGTAAGGCTCCACGAGAAGCACAGGCATTTGGGAGGATCAGTCTGATGAGCAAGAGAATCGTTTTCACTGGCGGCAGCGGCAAGGCAGGGCGCCATGTGGTGCCCTACCTTCTGCAACAGGGGCATGCGGTTCTGAACGTCGACTTGGCGCCGCTGGATCACCCGGGCGTCAACACCCTGAGGGCGGACCTCACCGATAGCGGCGAAACCTTCAATGCGCTGTCGATGCACTTCGGTTTCGAAGGGCTTGAGACGGGAAAGGGGCCGGCGCCCGTTGATGCCGTCGTGCATTTTGCCGCCGTACCGCGCATTCTGATCCGGCCGGACAATGCCACCTTCGCCGCCAACACCGTGTCGACCTACAACGTCATCGAGGCGGCGGTGAAACTCGGCATCCGCAAGATCATCATCGCCTCCAGCGAAACCACCTACGGTGTCTGCTTCGCCGAAGGCGACAAGGACTACCACTCCTTCCCGCTCACCGAAGACTACGATGTCGATCCCATGGACAGCTACGGGCTCTCCAAGGTGGTGAACGAGAAGACGGCGCGTGCGTTTGTCATGCGCGCCGGTGCGGACATTTATGCGCTGCGCATCGGCAACGTCATCGAGCCGCACGAATACAACAAGTTCCCCGCGTTTCTTGCCGATCCGCCGTCACGCAAGCGCAATGCATGGAGCTATATCGATGCTCGGGACCTCGGCCAGATCGTCCACCGCTGTGTAGAGAAGGCTGGGCTTGGCTTTCAGGTCTTTAATGCTGTCAACGACACCATCACCGCCTGGGAGCCGACGCGATCCTTTCTGGAGCGCTGGGCGCCGGGAACCCCGATCAAGGGAGAAATTGGCGAGTTCGAAGCCCCGATCTCCAACCGCAAGATCCGCGACGTCTTGGGCTTCCGCGAAGAGCATGACTGGCGCAAGTACGTTCCAAAACCTTAGCCCTGACTACAGAGTCCGTGGCGGATCTTATTCTGCCGCCACTGGAATCTGGACTGGTGCCGGATCGGTCTTGGGCTTCGGCACGCCAGCCCGGCGCGGGCAGGCGGCATCACGCGCGCTGCTTTCCTTAAGCAGTTTTACCAGCCAATCAACGAACACGCGGACCTTGTTGCCGAGGTGACGGGTGCGCGGATAAACGATGTAGAGCGGGAGTGGATCCCTGTCCCAATTGGTAAGTACTTCTACCAGTTCCCCGCGTTCCACCGCATCCCGAACCATGAACTGAGGGGCTTGAGCGATGCCCATTCCGGAAAGGGCGGCAGCGACATAGCTGCGGCTATCGTTGACGGAGACTGCATAGCGAGGTGTGATCTCCAGGCTTTCGCCGCCGCGCGTGAACTCCAGCGGCAAGACCTTTCCCGCCTGGGCATTGAGGTAGCCGACGGAGAAGAACTTATCCTCCAGATCACGCGGGTGCTCCGGGGTGCCGAACATGTCGATGAAGCCGGGAGACGCATAGGTGCGCAGGTTGATCTCCCCCACCTTCCGCGCAATCAGCGACTGGTCCGTCGGCGTGCCGGCGCGCAGGGCGCAGTCAACATTCTCCGCAATGTAGTCGATCAAGCGATCCCCCACACCGATGTCGAGCGATATCTGCGGGTAGCTGCAGTAAAAGTCGCAGAGCGAAGGGATGACGATAAGGTCCGCGAAGGCGCCCGCCATTTCGACCCGCAGCCGTCCGGAGGGCTGAGCCTGTGACGAGGAGATACTCCCGTCCAATTCGTCCAGGTCGGATAGGAACTGGGAAGCACGCTCATAGTAAAGCGCTCCTTCGGTGGTGACCGCGACTTGGCGGGTAGTACGGTTCAACAGCTTAGCCTTGAGATGGCCTTCCAGGTTCTGCACCAGATTTGTGACGGTTGTCTTGGACATGTCGAGAGAGCGTGCCGCGCGGGTGAAATTGCCCGTTTCGACGACGCGAACAAATGCACGCATAGCGGATAGCTGATCCATGATACGACCTCGTTGCGCTGCAGTATTGTCAGGTTATGGTTGACAGTGAAGTACGAACGGCGCGCTTGTGCGCTCTATGTGGAACAATAATATCAGGCAGCACAACAGAAACAAGAAGCTGCCTTTAGCAAAGAGCAGGCAGAGGTGTGATGGAGACGCGGTGGGAGCGGGTAGACTTTGGTGCAGCACGTTCCATGCCCATGCGGCTCTATGAGCCGAAGGCAAAGGAGAAAGCTCCACCGATCGTCCTCTACCTTCGCGGTGGTTCGTTTCAGCAGCATGAGCCTGCTGCACAGGAGGCGCCCATTGCTCGGGGCCTGTCCGAAACGGGCGCTATGGTGGTGGAAGCAGATTATGGGAGCATTTCCCAGAACATGTTTCCCGGCGCTCTGGAGTATGGGCTCGACGCGCTTCGATGTCTCGCCGCACGGCGGAAGCAACTGGGTAGCCGAAAGTCGCCGCTTTTGGTTGCGGGTGACGAAGCGGGAGGAAACATCGCTGCTGGTCTCGCCTTGAAGGCGCGGGATCAGCTGCCTGGCCAGTTGAACGGCCAGGTTTTGTTATCGCCTTTGATCGACCCCACGATGAGTTCGGTGTCGATTCGTAAGGCCGATGCCATCGGGATGCGGGAACGTTGGTCGGACGGATGGATGCATTATCTGCGGGGCTTCTGCGGGTTTTCGCATCCTTATGTGGCGCCATGCATGTGCTCCCGTCTGTCGACGGTTGCGCCGGCGCTGGTGGTGACGTCGGAGGACGATCCGCTGCACGACGAGACGATCGGCTATGCCGAGCGCCTTGAAGGAGCGGGTGTTAGAGTACGCCAGCATGTCTTTCCTGCGGGAAGCGGCTGGTCGGGCATTTACAACGAGGAAGGCGGCGCCTGGCTACAGGAGCTATGTAGCGAGTTTCGTCTCTTCGTTCATCAGTTGCATTCGTAGTCTATTGATTTGAGAAGGTGGCGGCCACCCTGAGGGTCGCAAGGAGAGTATCATGAGAATGTCGGTAGGAAGCTGGGGCCTGTGGGGCACCGGAGTGGTACTAGCTGTCTCGATTGCAGGGGCGGCGGTGAAGATCGATTTCGCCAAGGATGCGGATGCCACGGAGGCACAAGCCGCGCCGCCGCCGGCCATACCGGTGACGGTCGCCGCCGTACAGCCGCAGCGGGTAACCACATGGACGGAATTTTCCGGCCGATTGGAAGCTGTCGATCGCGTCCAGATCCGCCCGCGGGTCGCAGGCACGATCCAGCAGGTGCATTTTCGCGAAGGCGGCATGGTGAAGGCCGGTGACCGGCTCATCACGATAGACCCCGCGCCTTATGCGGCGGCAGTCGCACAAGCCAAGGGCATGGTGGCCTCCGCTCAAGCACGGCTTGAACTGGCAAACACTGAACTAGAAAGAGGAAGAGCGCTGCTTGCGAGGAAGACGATTTCGGAAAGCGAGCTTGCACAGCGCCAGAGTGCGCAGCGCGAGGCACAAGCTGCAACCCAGTCCGCTGAAGCAGCTCTGAAGATCGCCCAACTGAACCTCGATTACACCGAGTTGAAGGCGCCGATTGCCGGGCGAGTAGGTAAGCTGGAGATCACGGAAGGTAACCTCGTCGGTGCCGGAGATGCTGCGCAAGTGCTGACCACCCTGGTTTCGGTGGACCCAATCTACGCGAGCTTCAACGCCAACGAGGAACTGGTTGCGCAAATCCTCTCGGAGCTCCCTGCCCAAAAGGATGGTGTGCGGGCACTGGATAAGGTGCCGGTCGAAATTTCGACGCTTGCGCAAGGTGAGCCAACGCGAGGTCGGCTGCAACTCATCGACAATGAGGTCAGTGCCACCAGTGGCACGATCCGGCTGCGTGCCGTTTTCGACAATCCCGATGGTGACCTGATCCCCGGCCAGTTCGTCCGAGTCCGCCTCGGACAGCCCCGGCCACAGGAGCACCTGCTTGTCAGCGAGAGTGCCGTCGGATCGGATCAGGACAAGAAATTCGTCCTAGTTGTCGATCAGTCCAACACGGTCGCCTATCGCCCGGTCGCCTTGGGTGCAGCCGTCGATGGACGACGAATTGTGGAAGATGGGCTGGCACCCGGTGACAGGGTTGTCGTGAACGGCCTGCAGCGCGTGCGTCCTGGCGCGGTCGTTGAGCCCCAGACCGAGCCGGCAGAAGTGGCCGCAACGAAGTAAAGATCCGGCAGGCGTCAGCGCCTGCCGACATCCAAACTCAGACCGCCTGTAGCTCGTGGCCCTGCCGCGGGCCGAGGATTTTCTATTTCTTTGCGAACCCTGGAGAGAGGGTATCGAGATGAACGTCTCAAGATTTTTTGTCGACCGTCCGGTTTTTGCTGCGGTGCTGTCCATTCTCATTGTCGTTGCGGGCCTGATAGGGCTGCGTGCCCTGCCGATCTCGGAATATCCCGAGGTCGTTCCTCCCTCGATTGTCGTGCGCGCCATATATCCGGGTGCCAACCCGACCGTCATCGCGGAGACTGTGGCGACACCATTGGAGGAGCAGATCAACGGCGTGGAGGATATGCTTTACATGTCCTCCCAAGCCACCTCCGACGGTGTCCTCACCGTCACAGTCACCTTCAAGCTCGGGACAGATCCCGACAAGGCGCAGCAGCTCGTCCAGAACCGGGTGGCGCAGGCCGAGCCGCGTTTGCCCGCGGAAGTGCGCGCGCTGGGCCTCACCACCGTCAAGAGTTCGCCGGACTTCATCATGGTGGTGAACTTGGTTTCCGATGATGACAGCTATGACATCACCTATCTGCGCAACTACGCAACCTTGAACATCAAGGATCGCCTCGCCAGGATCGAAGGTGTGGGTCAGGTACAGGTCTTCGGTGCTGGCGATTATTCGATGCGTGTCTGGATTGATCCCCAGAAGGCTGCGGAACATTCACTGGCTGCCAGCGACATCACCAATGCAATTCGCGCACAGAACGTGCAGGCCGCCGCCGGCATCATCGGTGCAGCGCCCAGCGTCCCTGGTACAGGGCTCCAGCTTAACGTGAATGCGCAGGGCCGGCTTGAAACCCCGGAGCAGTTCGGTGAGATCATCGTCAAGACGGGCACCGCTGGCGAGATCACCCGCCTGCGGGACGTTGCCCGCATCGAGCTGGGCGCGGCCGACTACACGCTACGCTCCCTGCTCGACGGCAAGCCCGCGGTTGCTGTTGCCGTTCTTCAGGCGCCTGGGTCGAACGCCATCGAAATCGCCGACAACGTCCGCGCCACCATGGACCAACTGCAACTGGCCATGCCGCAGGGCGTGAAGTACGAGATCGTCTATGACACCACCAAGTTCGTTCGCGCATCGATCGAGAAGGTGGTCGAGACCTTGCTGGAGGCGGTGGCGCTGGTTGTCCTCGTGGTCATCCTGTTCCTGCAAACATGGCGGGCCTCCATCATCCCGCTGATCGCGGTCCCGGTCTCGATCGTCGGCACCTTCGCGGTAATGTACGCCTTCGGCTTCTCCATCAACGCCCTGACGCTCTTCGGGCTGGTGTTGGCCATCGGTATTGTCGTGGACGATGCAATCGTCGTCGTCGAAAACGTGGAGAGGAATATCGAGAACGGCCTGTCGCCGCGCGATGCAACCTATCGGGCGATGCGTGAAGTTTCAGGCCCCATCATTGCGATCGCGCTGGTCCTGGTAGCTGTCTTCGTGCCGCTCGCCTTCATAAGTGGATTATCCGGTCAGTTCTACCGACAGTTCGCTCTGACGATCGCCATCTCGACCGTGATCTCCGCGATAAACTCGCTGACCTTGTCCCCGGCGCTTTCTGCCCTTCTCTTGAAGGACCACCATGCGCCGAAGGACTGGCTGACGCGGACGATGGACCGCTTGTTTGGCTGGTTCTTCCGCGGCTTCAACAGGGCGTTCGGAGCAGCGTCGCACGGTTATGGCCGCACAGTCGGCGGCCTGTTGTCGCGCAAAAGCCTGGTGATGGTCATCTACCTTGCACTCGTAGGTGCCACCTACAGCGTCTTCACCACTGTTCCCGGCGGCTTCGTGCCGGCACAGGACAAGCAGTATCTGATCGGCTTTGCACAATTGCCGGACGGGGCAACGCTTGACCGGAC
>DASYHX010000317.1:0-2891 GCA_035998065.1 Pseudorhizobium sp. | reverse complement strand
AGGACAGGACAGAAAATGAGCAAGGCTGTCATTTTCGATAAGGTAGACATCGTCTTCGGCGACAAGCCGGAAGCGGCTCTGGTGCTGATGGATGAAGGTAGGTCCCGTTCCGAAATCCAGGCGGAAACCAACCAGATCCTTGGGGTGCACAATTGCTCGCTCGAGGTGGAGGAGGGCGAGATTGTGGTCCTCATGGGCCTTTCGGGATCCGGCAAATCCACGCTCCTCCGGGCCGTCAACGGTCTCAATCCGGTGGCGCGGGGCTCGGTGACGGTCACCACGAATGGCTGGTCGGTAGATCCTGCCAACTGTTCGCAGGACGAACTGCTGAAACTCCGGCGGGAATGCGTCGCCATGGTGTTTCAGCAATTCGGGCTCCTGCCTTGGCGCAACGTGATCGACAATGTCGGTTTGGGGCTCGAGTTGAGCGGCATGAACAAGGCCGAGCGCACGACCAAGGTTCAGGAGCAGCTTGAACTGGTGGGGCTCTCCGAATGGGGTGAGAGCAAGGTCAGCGAACTATCTGGCGGCATGCAGCAGCGCGTTGGCCTGGCCCGGGCTTTCGCCACGGACGCCCCGATCCTGCTAATGGATGAGCCGTTCTCGGCCCTTGATCCTCTTATCCGGACGCGCTTGCAGGACGAACTGCTCGAGTTGCAGGCGAAGCTCAAGCGCACCATCATCTTCGTGTCTCATGACCTTGATGAGGCCTTCAAGATTGGCAACCGCATCGCCATCATGGAGGGTGGGCGGATCGTCCAGTGTGGCACGCCTCAGGAAATCATAGCCGACCCGGTGAGTGATTATGTGGAGGACTTCGTCACGCACATGAACCCGCTCAATGTCTTGCGGGCCGGCGATGTGATGGCCAGCAACCCCGTAGCGGCGCCTGATGTAGAGATGGACTACGAAACCCCTGTCTCGGCGGTAATTGAGACGCTTTCAAGCGGCGCTGCCGTGATCGGCGTAACTGAAGCGGGGGAGCCGGTGGGGCGGATCACCAACAAGGAGATCATCTCGGCCCTTCAATCGAAGGATAGCGCGAGCGGCTAAACTGCCGCGCGTACTCGCCTCCACAGTGTCGCGAGGAACTCAAGTCTGCCCCGTTCGAGCACAGAGATTTTCGCGTGGGCGATACCCCATTTTGGCAATGCTCATAACCGTCGCTACAGAGTGACGTAGTCAGTCTCCTGGAAATCTGCCACTTGCGTCTTCCAGAATGTCTCGACGAAGGCGGTATGCAGCGGATGAGAGTTGTACGCGTCGTATGCGGCTTGATCGTCGAACTCCATCGAGAAGCCGAAGGTGAAGGCACACTTCCGACTGACCTGCCGAAGTTGCTCGAAGTTTCTGACGCCGGGGATCTCGGATAGAACTAGAGCCTCTTTAAAGAAGTCTCGCTCGCCTTCTGAACACGCCGGGTGCCGAAGCGTGAATGCAACTGTGTGTCGGATCATCTCTTTGCCTCTCCGGCGTCTTTTTCGGTCAGTTGTTCAGGACCGCTTGGTCAGCGAGCAGTCTTGTCGAGAGCACGCTCTGGCGTGACGCTGATTGTTGCGGTTGCGGCGCTCTCATCCATTGGGACCATAAAGCGCCTGCTGAACGACACCCGCAAGCACAAGATAGATGGAGGTTGCCGCCAGCGCCCATTCTGCCCAGCCTGAGAGGTTGAAGTCCGTCGCGACTGCCAACCCCGCCAAGACCACCCACAGCGAAGTGGCGGGCAGAGTCAGCTTCCGCCAGCGTGCCGTGCGAACCGGGTGAACGAATTTCAGCGGCAGGAACATCGAAATTGCGAGAAGCACCACCAGCAGGAGGATCACCCAGGAACTCGGTTCGAGCGCAAAGAAGACCAGCACTGCCATATTCCAACAGCCTGGGAAGCCTGAGAAGGAGTAGTCTCGGGTCTTCATGCCGGTGTCCGCGAAATAGATGATGCTGGCAAAGATGATTAGGATGGTTGCGAACCAACCACCCCATTCCGGCAGCAGTCCCGATGCGAACAGTGCATAGGCCGGGATGAAGACGTAGGTGATGTAGTCGATGATGAGATCCATCAGGGCCCCGTCATAGCGAGGAGCGTTCTGGTCAACCTCGTATCGACGGGCAAGTGGTCCGTCGATACCGTCCACAGCGAAGGCGACGACCAGCCAGAACCACATCAGATCCCAGTTGCCGTCGACGGCAGCGAGCATCGCCAGCATTGCGAGCACGGCGCCTGTAGCTGTCAGAAGATGGACGGCGAGGGCTTTGTGGCTTGGACTCATCATTTCAATGTGGATGAACCCGACCACTGGAGCAACCGTCCCGTCGGAAACTGGTTTCGACGTCCGCGGGTGCAAAGACCCGCCGCCGGCAGAAGAGTTGGGTGGGGCGCGCCGCCATGCAGACGATGGCGGTAGCCTCGGTGGTGGCCTCGCGGCTTGCGTTTCCCCGATTTCGCGAGGCGATGTGGTGCCCTCTGCTCTGGGAGGGGCTTGCCAACTTTTGCTTCCCATCAAAAGGAATGGCGTGCTGCAATGTGAATCGCGTCGGGTTTGCCGGAGGCTGCTTGATTTAAGTTACGCGGCCATGGTCGGTTGTCACATTGTGGGGAACGCGAGCAAAGCTGCGTGGCCAACGGCTGCCGCGAGGAAACATCGGCGGTTGAAGACCGTGTTCATCGGGCTGCTCCAGCTTGATCGTTATCGGCCGGTGCTGGCCGCGTTAGAATGAACGTGCCCACCAGCACAAGGAAAATGGCCGTCGCGCAAGCAAGCGGCCAGTCAGGAGAGGCGGTGATAAGCAGAATGATGTAACTCGCACCCATCATGCCGACCGCGAGAGCTTTCGCCCGAGGGGCTACTGCTCTCTCCCGACGCCAGTTCCGCAGCGGTTCACCAAACACCGGG
>DASYHX010000314.1:0-3037 GCA_035998065.1 Pseudorhizobium sp. | reverse complement strand
GCCCGCCGGTGTCTTCAACGATGGGACGGGCTTCGACGGCACAGATGCGGTGCATGTCCATATGACCAATTCGCGCCTCACCGATCCCGAAATCCTGGAGACGCGCTATCCCGTGTTGCTCGAGGACTTCCACATCCGGGAGAATTCCGGCGGCAAGGGCAAGTGGTCGGCGGGCAATGGGACGAAGCGAACTATCCGGTTCCTGGAGAAGATGGACTGCGCGATCCTTTCCTCCCACCGCACCATTCGGCCGCATGGCCTTGAGGGCGGCGAGGCCGGTGAATTCGGCCAGACCATAGTCCGTCGGCTCGATGGCCAGCTCGAAGACCTCGGCGGCTGCGGCCAGACCATTCTCGAGGCCGGCGAAGCGGTAACTGTCATCACGCCCACAGGCGGCGGATACAGACGCTGAGACATCCTTTTGCAGACGGGGAGGGGAATGGTAACCTCCGGCGGCGATACCGAAGACGATAGGGAATACCTTGGAAACCGGATCTCAATCAGCGTGTGAACCAATTGTTGGCCACACTTATGCGTTACCTGTAGCCGCATCCAATATGCTTCGGTTGCGGCTTTCTTCAGCCGTCGCAAGCGGATGCGTTGGGAGATAGTGTCGTATCGGGCGAAATGCCAACTAATCCCTTGCCGCGCCTCTTGGATCTCGTGGTGCTCGGTGGCGGGCTTGCTGTTTGGTGCTTGGTGCGACTTTTCGCACTTTACGAGCATGCAAAGAACATGATCTTCTTGCATTAGACGAAAGGATGATATCGTCGACGTCGTTCTACACTTGGCGGAGGGGAGTGCCGTGATGCGAGAACAACCCGTGGACATATTCGAGAGGGACGGAAAGTTCGTTGTTCAATTCGTTGAAAAGGGGGCATTGATCGAGCGGCATTTTAGTCATGAGGTCCACGCGCACTCTTGGGCTGATGGACAGATGATTCGCCTCAATGGGAACGTAGCGGGCTTGCCAAGCAATCCCGCTGGCGTGAAATAATCCGCTTTCGATAATCTGACTGCTGCGCGGCCCCGCACGGTTTGCCGGGGGGGGGGAGGCCAGGCTGCGGCAGATCGCCTTACAATTCAGACGCGCGTTGGCGAAGCGACGGGTGACGGGGGACAGCAGGACATTTCCGCTGCTTCACCCTGTGGCTTGTGCTTGACGTATTCTAACGGCGTAGGTCGCACAGCATGCTGGATGGGCGCCAACTGGCTCATCGTTCGGGACCCCAGCCCCTCTCGGGCGTAACCTCCCGAACATCGTGAGCTTCCTGCCATTCGGTGATGCCACCGGGAAACCAATGGACGCGGCTATACCCCCTCGCCACGAGCCGTTTCCCCGCATTCCAGCTTCCCCAGCACGCGGGGCGACAGAAAATCACCAAGGACTTTGAACGGTCTCCGCCGGTCAACTCCTCCAGACGCCGGAAGAAGATCCTCTCTTTCGCCGGCTCCAGGACTGCTGCTCCGGCGCCAGGAAACCACGCCGCACCTGGTATAGAGCGGTGCGTGGGCAGCCAGAGCCGATCTCGTGGTAGATCTTTCGGTTTTTTCTGAGCGGGGCCGACGTCGATAAGGACTGGCTGTTGAGGCAGGAGAGCTACCAGGCCCGCCAAGTCTATCAGGCGCGCCCCGTTAAGTGTGGAGGGCGTCTGCCCCTGCATGGGGCCTGTCCACAAGCCGTCCGGCTCTCGTATCTCCGCGACGGAAAAGGGCGCGCCGGTTGTGGTGCTCATGAAGACCACAAGCGCCAGGAGAATTGCTGAACGAGGCTTACGGAGGATGCGCATCATCGCGTGGTACCTAGTTATTGGCTGAGACGTCAAAGGCCCTCTCCCACCGTCCTCCCTTGTTATCCGATGCGACCACCTTCATCGATTGCCTGCCGTCCGATACGAAGTTGAAGCCAATTGCGGGATTGGTAGACAACGAGATATCGCCAGCAACGTCGAGAACCGTCTGGTCTCCATAGGTGACGGTCATCTTCTCGATGTACCTCGGCGGCGTGTATAGCCGCGTAAGCTGGTTCATCTGCATGCCCGTGAAGTTGGGATGGCGGATCATCAGTGTGGCTGCAGTAGGATTCCCCTGCTGCGAAGGCTCCGAGAGCTTTAGGCGCATCTCTCCCATCCCCTTCATTGCTTCCAGGTCGCTGGGGCCGGATGGGGCCGAACAGCCCCCAGACGCCTTGACAAACGCCACTGCCGAATACAGCTGCCCTTCCTTGGTCTCGGCAACGGCGTGCACATTCGTATAGGTGTCGATGCGAACGCGCAGTCGCAGGCTTCCGGCATCTGCCGCCGGCCCAAAGGTAACATGTGCTGCGAGCGGGATGGGGTTATCGTCGATCACCAGATAGACCGATTTGATCTTATCCTTCTCCGGCATCGTCAGAGTGATGGGGACCAGTGCCGCATCCTGAGCGCGGGCAGGGGCCTCGATTTTGATCAGCGTGTCCGTGGGAACGACCTCACGATCATCAAAGAGATAGGAGACAAGCTGCTGCCAGCGCTCTTCCCGCTCTCGATCAGCCTGAGCGATAGCGATGGTCGGTGTGAAGCTAAGGCAGCACGTTCCGATGATGCCTAGAGCGAAGGTGCGCCGGGAAATCCGCAGCATGTTCTCCTCCTTGCCTCCCGTCAGGAAGCTATTCCCACTCAAGTTCCTTGTAAGCCTGGATGACGTTGCGTTCGTGGTAGGCCTCATAGAGCGCCCAGCCGCTTCCTTTCCCCGCGGTAACAGCGGGAAGCGCGTCGTTTATGGAAAGGCCTCTTGCGATCGCTTGGCGGGTCTCGTCGGCAAGTGCCGTCAGATATTCAACTTGTTTGGCCATTGCCGGTTCGAACGCCACTGTCGCCGGTCCATGCCCAGGCACTGCGCGCGCGGGTCGGACCTGTCTTAGGCGTTCGACCTCGGCCAACCAGCCGGAGAGACTTCCGTCGAGCGATGGGACGCGGTCGACGAACAGGAGATCCGAGGGAAAGAGCGTTCCAGTGGTGACATCCAGCATGGTGAGGTCACAGTCAGTGTGCGCACG
>DASYHX010000307.1:0-9478 GCA_035998065.1 Pseudorhizobium sp. | reverse complement strand
GTCCGCACCTACGACCTTCGCGTGTTCTTTGATAAGACCTGCATCGACCATGTCCAGCTCCTCTTCTGTTGACGCATCAGAGGGAGAACCGTCTCGGCAGGACATGTGTTCCGGTTACTCGTGGATTTCGTAGGAGCCGAGCTCGCAGAGATCCTGCGTATCCTCAGTCGTGTCGAGATCCGAATCAGCAGAAAACTCGAAGCGCATATCGTAATCACAGACGGAGCGTCCGTCGGCGATCGTGATCTCAACCCTCTCGCCCGGCTCAAGCACGTCTTGGCCCAGAACGTCCTCCTCCCAAGCGTCCACCCCAACGGGCGAGGTGTAGAACCGCTCAAGGGTGGAATTGGTGGAGTTAGTCAAGGTGAACACCAGATCCTCCGCGTGTGAGGGCGTGGCGGACGCGACAACTGCCATCAGAGCGGCGAAGGTGAGTGGAAAGTTCTTGGTCAATGTATGTTCCCCCGGCTCAGAATTGAGCACGCCATCCTTATCAGTATCAGAGGCATCGGCAATCGCCTTCTGTTCCAGATTTGGAGCGACCTTACAGAACTTTAAGTTGGTATGGGCGCACCGGCGTGCCATCTGAAGAACAGGCTGCCATTTGATCCGGCGCACAGACGCCCCTCCCAACGGGACTATTACCGCTGGCTGCCACAGAGGACACCGCGTTGGAGGCCGAGAACGATATGGAAAGAAATAAAGCCGCTCCCGTTCCCGATCTGGCGGCGATCCTGGCCGACCAGGGTCGCAAGCCCCGGGGTCGGAGGCTCTCCTGGGTGCTGGCTCTGGTTCTGCTGGTGGCCGGTGGGATTGGCGGATACGTCCACCTCCGCGAAAGTGGTCCCTCCTACACCTATACAACGCGACCAATAGAACGCGGCGATCTTCAAGTCATCGTCACGGCGACAGGCTCTGTGCAGCCGACCGATCAGGTGGACATCTCGAGCGAGCTCTCTGGTACGATCCGCACCGTCAACGTCACCTATAATTCCCTGGTTAAATCGGGCGACGTACTTGCAGAACTCGATACCAACAAGCTGCAGGCGGACGTCGAGAACGCACGGGCACAGCTCGCTTCTGCCCGTGCAAATCTCCTGAAAGCGGAAACGGATGTCGCTTCTACGAAGCTGACGTTCGATCGCCTCACGGGCCTCGCTGAAAGGAATATCACCAGCCAGCAAGACCTCGATGCAGCGCGCTTCGCGCACCAGGCTGCCGTGGCAGCAAAAGCCGTCAGCGAGGCCTCGGTTCAATCCGCAGAAGCGAGCCTGCGGCGTGCGGAAGTCAGTTTGGGCAAGTCCAAGATCATATCGCCGATCGATGGAGTGATTCTGACGCGAGACGTAGAGCCGGGCCAGACGGTCGCTTCGTCCTTGAACGCGCCAGTGCTGTTTACCATAGCAGGCGATCTGCGGCAGATGGAGTTGCAGGTGGCAGTGGATGAGGCCGATGTCGGTCAGGTTCGGGAAGGCCAGGAGGCGACGTTCTCCGTCGATGCCTATCCTGATCAGGATTTTCCGGCGGAGATCCAGACGATACGCTATGCCTCTGAAACCGTCTCCAATGTGGTGACGTATAAGGCCATCCTATCAGTGGAGAACGACGACCTGCTGTTGCGCCCGGGTATGACGGCCACCGCCGACATCACTGTTCAGTCCGTAGAGAACGCGCTGCTCGTGCCGAACGCCGCCCTGCGGTACGCGCCGCCCGCATCCGCCAGGCGTAGCAGCGGCAGCATCCTGACGCGCTTGTTTCGTCCGCCGCGCCGGGCAGGCAACCGCCCGTCGGCTGACAATGGCAGCGGCCGCAGCGTCTGGGTTCTGCGCAATGGAGCGCCTCAGCAGGTGGATGTGGAGGCTGGACCCTCGGACGGCCAATCCACAGTGGTCCGTTCGGGCGAGATAGAAGAGGGCGATCTCGTTGTCACCGACGCAACCGCCCGCAGCGGCTGAGGTTGTGATGAAGGATCACACTTTCATCGAGCTTAGAGGGGTGTCGAAATCCTACGGGCGCGGCGAAGCGACAATTCGGGCGCTCGACCAGGTCGACCTGTCCATCTCGACAGGAGAGTTTGTCGTGATTATGGGGCCGTCCGGCTCCGGGAAGTCAACCGCGATGAACATCATCGGCGGGTTGGACGTACCGTCCTCCGGCGATTACCTCGTCCAGGGCATAGCAACCGCGACCTTCACCCGCACGCAGCTTACGCTCCTTCGGCGCCATATGCTTGGCTTTGTCTTCCAGGGTTTCAATCTCCTGGCCAGGACCTCGGCGGTGGAGAACGTCGAACTCCCGCTCGTCTACCGTGGCGTGCCGGCACGGGAGCGACGCCTGCTTGCGCAGAGAGCTCTGGAGCAGGTCGGGTTGAAAGGACGCGAGCGCCACACCACGCAGGAACTCTCCGGTGGCCAGCAACAGCGTGTTGCGATCGCGCGCGCAATCGTGACAGACCCTGCGGTGCTACTTGCGGACGAGCCCACCGGCAACCTCGACACGACGACCAGCCGGGAAATCATGGACCTTATCACGCAGCTCAACCGGGAGCGCGGCATCACGGTCATCATGGTTACCCACGAGGAAGACATAGCCGCCTACGGCAAGCGGCTCTTGCGCTTCGTTGATGGACGGCTGGCAAGCGACGAAATCCAGGCACGAGAGGCGGGCGATGTTCTTCGAGACCGTTAAGCTCGCCTGGCGCGCCATCAGCCGAAACCTGCTTCGCTCATTTCTCACGGTGCTCGGAGTGGTCATCGGAGTGGCAGCGGTGATCGCGATGGTAACGGTGGGCAACGGGACCACTGCGCAGGTGCAGGCCGAACTGTCGCGGCTCGGCACGAATACGCTCTTCGTGCGGCCTGGCCAATGGGGTCCCGGGCGCGCGGGTACCGAAGCGAAGCGATTCGAGTACGGCGATGTCGAAGCCATTCGGGACCAGGTTTCGGGGCTGCGCGCGGTTGCGCCGGTAAACCGCGGCAGCGCGACCGTGATCGCCGGTGGCGAGAACCGCTCGTCCAGCGTCATCGGCACAACGAATGACTACCTGATCGGGCAGGACTGGGACCTCGCTTCGGGCCGCAGCTTTCTGCCTGGCGAGGAGCGTGGCCAGGCGGCCTGTATCATCGGTGAAACCGTGCGTCGCGAGCTTTTTGGTGCCGTCGATCCGGTAAGTCAGACCATTCGCGTCAGCAACATCGCCTGCCCCATTGTGGGGTTACTGGAAGCCAAGGGTCAGTCCGGCATGGGGGACGATCAGGACGACACTGTGATCATGCCGCTCAGATTGCATCAGCGGCGGATCGGCGGCACCACCACGATCTCCAGCATCATTTTGTCGGCACAGGACGGCGTTTCGACGGCGAAGGTGCAGTCGGACGTCGAGAGCCTGTTACGCGAACGGCGCCGGATCGGCATCGGCCGCGAGGATGATTTCGCGGTTGCCGACATGTCGCAGATGGCGGCGGCGATGACCGGGACCACGACCCTGCTGACCGGCTTGCTCGGTGCGGTGGCAGCGGTCAGTCTTCTGGTTGGCGGGATCGGCATCATGAACATCATGCTCGTCTCGGTTACGGAGCGTACGCGCGAGATCGGGATCCGATTGGCCATCGGGGCGCTGGAGAAACAGGTACTGACGCAGTTCCTGGTGGAGGCGGTGATGCTGTCGGTGTTCGGCGGCGTCGCCGGGATCCTCACAGGCCTTGCCCTCGCCTATGGCGTCGTGGGGCTGCTGAACGTCCCCTTCGTCACCAGCCCAACCATCATCCTTGTCGCCTTTGCCTTCTCAGCGGCGATAGGCGTCGTTTTCGGCTATTTTCCGGCGCGCCGTGCTGCGCAAATGAGCCCGATTGACGCCCTCCGTCACGAGTAGCGAGCAACAAAAAAGGGGCAGTGGAGCCCCTTCATCGAATCATTGGTATGAAATTCAGCCGGCGTGCGACTGTGCCTGGCGCTCCTTCGCCAATGCCGCCAGATCCGCCGGCTTCAGTTCGACCGACTCGCCACAGCCGCAGGCGGAAGTCTGGTTGGGGTTCACGAAAATGAAGCCGGACCGCATCTTGGATGTTTCGAAGTCCATCTGCGTGCCGAGCAGATAGAGAACTGCGGACGGCTCTACCCACACCTGCGCACCTGCATGCTCGATCAGGTCATCTTTGGCGTCGGGCTCCGTGACCAGGTCGATCGTGTACTCCATGCCCGCGCAGCCGCCCTTCTTGATCCCAACGCGTACGCCCTTGGCATCCGGACCCGACTTGTCGACGATCGCCTTGACGCGCTCTGCCGCCGCATCGGTCATGGTCATCACTGCAAAGCCCATGGGCTTCCTCTCCTTCTACAGCCGGCTTCAAGGACCGGTGTTGTTGGATGAAATGTAAGTCTCGCCGGTTGCCGGATCAATACCAGCCAACGGCGACCTGGGCCTCTTCGGACATCCGCTCCGGCGTCCACGGCGGATCGAAGGTCATCTCGACCTCGACACCTGAGACGCCTTCCACGGCTCCGACCGCATTTTCCACCCAGCCCGGCATTTCGCCAGCCACGGGGCAGCCCGGGGCAGTCAGGGTCATCACGATCTTGACCATCCGATCGTCCTCGATGTCGATCTTGTAGATGAGGCCGAGCTCAAAGATGTCGGCGGGAATTTCCGGGTCATAGACGGTTTTCAGGGCAGCGATGATGTCATCCGAAAGCCGCGCCACTTCCTCCTGCGGGATGGCCGACTGGACGATGCCTTCGCGGGCATCCCATTTCAGTTCGCTGTCTTCCACGGCCATGGCAAAATCCTCAGGAAAAGAAGGTACGAGCATAATCGAGCGCATCCACGAGCGCATCGATCTCGGCACGTGTGTTGTACATGCCGAACGATGCCCGGCATGTGGAGGTTACACCGAAGCGCTTCAAGAGCGGCATGGCACAGTGCGTACCGGCCCGGACGGCAACGCCGCGTCGGTCGATCACCATCGACACGTCATGCGCGTGGATGCCGGCCAGCTCGAACGAAAAGATCGCTCCCTTGCCGGGGGCATTGCCGATGATCCGCAGCGAATTTATCGCCTGCAATTGTTCAGTTGCATAGGCGGCAAGATCGGCTTCATGCGCCGCGATCGCGTCACGACCGATCGTGTCAATGTAGTCGAGCGCATAGCCCAGCCCGATCGCCTGGACAATCGGCGGCGTTCCCGCTTCGAAGCGATGCGGCGGATCGTTGTAGGTGATCTCGTCTTCGCTGACGTCGACGATCATCTCGCCGCCGCCCTGGAACGGGCGCATCTCTTGCAGTCGACCCTTCTTGCCGTAGAGCACGCCGATACCGGACGGCCCGTAGAGCTTGTGGCCGGTCATGACGTACCAGTCGCAGTCGATGTCCTGGACGTCCACCGGCATGTGTACCGCACCCTGGCTGCCATCGATAAGCACGGGGATGCCGCGCTCATGCGCGATCCGGCAGATCTCCTTGACGGGAACCACCGTGCCCAATGCGTTCGACATGTGCGTGACAGCGACAAGCTTTGTCTTTTCCGTCAGCGACTTCTCGAAGTCCTCGATGTGGAAGGCGCCGTCCTCATCGACCGGCACCCAGACCAGCTTCGCCCCCTGCCGCTCGCGGATGAAGTGCCAGGGCACAATGTTGGAGTGGTGCTCCATGATCGTGATGACGATCTCGTCATCCTGTCCGATCTTCGGTATGCCCCAGCCATAGGCGACCGTATTGATTGCCTCGGTGGAGGATTTGGTGAAAACGATCTCGTCGACCGACGGTGCATTCAGGAAGCGACGCACCTTTTCGCGCGCCCCCTCATAGGCGTCTGTTGCGGCGTTCGACAGGAAGTGCAGGCCGCGATGGACGTTGGCATACTCGTTCGCGTAGGCGTGCGAGATGGCGTCGATCACCGCCTGCGGCTTTTGGGCCGAGGCGCCGTTGTCCAGATACACCAGCGGCTTGCCATAGACCTCCTTCGACAGGATCGGGAAATCCCGCCGAATAGCTTCAACGTCGTATCCGGTCGCTGGTGTGATCTGGTCCATCCTAGGCGTGCTTTTCCAGCCAGGCCGAGATGACGCCTTCCAGCGCCTCGACCAGCTTTTCATCTTCGAGTTCCTCGACAACCTCGGCAACGAAGGCATTGACCAGCATGGCCCGTGCCACGTTCTCCGGGATACCGCGCGAGCGCAGATAGTA
Source organism: Pseudorhizobium sp. (assembly GCA_035998065.1). Taxonomy (GTDB): domain Bacteria; phylum Pseudomonadota; class Alphaproteobacteria; order Rhizobiales; family Rhizobiaceae; genus Neorhizobium. The sequence continues at coordinate 3,297 of DASYHX010000307.1, read as the reverse complement.
GAGGTGGTTCCTGTCGATATCCGTAACCGTTGCGCCGTGGCCGCAGATCACGTCGTCGGCAAAAATCTCCAGTTCCGGCTTGACGGAAAACTCGCCGTCATCCGTGAGGAGAAGCGTGTTGCATGCCATCTTGGCATCTGTCTTCTGCGCATCCGGCGCCACGCGGATCATCCCTTGGAAGACGCCCTTGGCCCGGTCGAAGACGACGTTGCGGATGATCTCCGTCGAATTGGTGTGGGGGACATTATGGCCGAGCACCAGAGTGACGTCCGTGTGCGTTTCTTGACCAAGCAGGTTTACACCGCGAAGGGTCAGTTCACTCCCCTCGCCCTCGACATTTATCCGCAGTTCCTGGCGAACCAACTTACCTCCCGCATTCACAACGAAGAGCTTCAGCTTCGATTCGGCTCCGAGGCGTACGCGGATCTGGCCGAGATGAGTGTCTTCGGCACCTTGCTCCTGGAGGATTACCCAAACCATGTCGGCTCGGTCCTCAAGGACAATCTCGCTTATGCTCGATATGAACGCTGGCTCACCCGTGGCCGAGCGATGACGTTCTATCACCGTGGCCCTGGCGCCAGCGCCGACGGAGACGGGGAAGCGGGTGTGGACCTGCCCCGCCCCATGCACGGCCTGAAGCTCGATGGGCGTATCCACCAAGATGCCGGCCGGAATGGCCAGCCGGTAGCCGTCGCGGGCGAAGCTGCCGTTGATCTTGCCGATCGCATCATCCTTGTCGAGCGCCACCAATTCCGCCGCGGCGGTACCGTCAGTCAAGCTCGTCGAGAAGGCTGTAACGTCCACGCCCTCGACCACGACAGCAGCCTGCGCCTGGCCCTGAAGCACTGGAAGAACGTGTGCTCCGTCAATCAGGGCATCAATCTGCGTTGCCGTCGGTGCTGGAGACGATGTGGGGACCGATCGAAGAAGGGTCTTGAGGTCAGTGTAGTGCCACGACTCCACACGACGGGTCGGCAAGCCCGACTTTTTCAAGTCGTCAAGGAGGCGGTCGCGCATCCCGGCTACGGAGCCGTTGCCGGGCAATTCCCCGACTTGACCCATATAGCTCTCGATCAATGCCGTTTCGGCGGCGGTCAGGCGGTTGGTCGTCTGAATGTTCATGTCTACATCCTTCCCGGGGTTCAGGCTGCTTCCCCGATGATGTCCGTGTAGCCATTGGCTTCGAGTTCCAGCGCGAGGTCCTTGGTGCCGGAGCGGATCACCTGGCCCTTGTAGAGAACATGGACCGTGTCCGGCACTATGTATTCAAGCAGGCGCTGGTAATGGGTGATGACGATGACGGCGCGGTCCGGCGACCTCAGTGCATTGACGCCATCCGCGACGATCTTCAGGGCATCGATATCAAGGCCAGAGTCGGTCTCGTCGAGAATGCACAGTTTTGGTTCGAGGAGCGCCATCTGCAGGATTTCGGCACGCTTCTTCTCGCCCCCCGAGAAGCCGACATTCAACGGCCGGCGCAGCATGGCGGGATCGATCTTCAGCTCGCCCGCTGCTTCCTTGACCCGGCGCATGAAGTCCGGCGTTGTCAGCTCTTCCTCACCGCGCGCCTTGCGCTGCTCGTTCATCGCAACCTTGAGAAACTGCATGGTCGCCACGCCCGGAATTTCTACCGGATATTGAAAAGCCAGGAAGATGCCCTTCGAGGCGCGCTCCGCCGGGTCGAGTTCGAGAATGCTCTCGCCGTTGTAGAGGATGTCACCCTCGGTCACCTCGTAGTCTTCGCGACCCGAAAGGATGTACGACAGCGTCGATTTACCGGAGCCGTTTGGCCCCATGATGGCTGCGACTTCACCGGGCTTTACAGTGAGGTTCAGGCCACGGATGATTTCGGTGCCGTCTTCGGCAATGCGGGCGTGCAGGTTCTTGATCTCAAGCATTTACAAATCCTTCCGGACAAACATCGTTGCGTGCTGTGCACGTAAATTATGAACTGGCGGCGTTAGCCTACGGAACCTTCAAGCGAGATGCCGATCAGCTTCTGCGCCTCGACAGCGAACTCCATCGGCAGTTCCTGGATGACATCCTTGACGAAGCCGTTGACGATCAACGCGATCGCTTCCTCTTCCGGAATCCCGCGCTGCATGACGTAAAACTTCTGGTCATCGGAAATCTTCGACGTCGTAGCCTCGTGCTCCACCTGCCCCGACGCGTTTTTCACCTCGATGTAGGGAACGGTGTGCGCGCCGCACTTGTCGCCAATCAGCAGGGAATCGCAGTTGGTGAAGTTGCGGGCATTCTCCGCGCGGCGATGGATCGAGACCTGGCCGCGATAGGTGTTTTGCGATTTGCCCGCCGAGATCCCCTTCGAAATGATGCGGCTCGACGTGTTCTTGCCCAGGTGGATCATTTTGGTCCCGGAATCGATCTGCTGATGACCGTTCGAGACGGCGATGGAGTAAAACTCGCCGCGGCTGTCATCACCGCGCAAAATGCAGCTGGGATACTTCCAGGTAATCGCCGAACCGGTTTCTACCTGGGTCCAGGAAATCTTTGAACGGGCACCGCGGCAATCGCCACGCTTTGTTACAAAGTTGTAAATGCCGCCCTTGCCTTGGGCATCGCCAGGGAACCAGTTCTGGACGGTCGAATACTTGATCTCCGCATCATCCAGCGCAACGAGTTCGACGACAGCCGCATGAAGCTGGTTTTCGTCGCGCTGCGGCGCCGTGCAACCCTCAAGGTAGGAAACATACCCACCTTCTTCGACGATGATCAGCGTGCGCTCGAACTGGCCCGTGTTCTTTTCGTTGATGCGGAAATAGGTCGACAGTTCCATCGGGCAGCGGACGCCCTTCGGTACGAACACGAAGGATCCGTCGGTGAACACGGCGGCGTTCAGTGTCGCGTAGTAGTTGTCGGTGGTCGGAACCACAGAGCCGAGATATTTCTTGATGAGGTCTGGATGCTCGCGGATCGCCTCGGAGATCGACATAAAGATCACGCCGGCCTTCTCCAGTTCCTTCCGGAAGGTGGTCACGACCGAAACGGAGTCGAAGACCGCATCTACGGCAACCTTGGAGCTCGTTACGCCAGCAAGGATTTCCTGCTCGCGCAGCGGAATGCCCAGCTTCTCATATGTACGCAGGAGTTCCGGATCGACCTCCTCCAGCGAGGTCGGGCCAGTCAAGTTCTTGGGTGCCGCGTAGTAATAGATGTCGTTGAAGTCGATCTTCGGATAATCAACCCGCGCCCAGGTCGGCTCTTCCATCGTCAGCCAGCGCCGATAGGCGTCGAGGCGCCATTCCAGCATCCATTCCGGCTCCTGTTTTTTTGCCG
>DASYHX010000303.1:0-7998 GCA_035998065.1 Pseudorhizobium sp. | reverse complement strand
TAGGACCGAGGAATGAGTCTGGCCCGGCTGCGCCCGCCGTCCACCAGCAACACCTTCCGGTTCATCCGTGCCAGGTAGATCGCCGCCGTCATGCCGCCGGGACCTCCGCCGATCACGAGACAATCGAAGGGCACGCTAGAGAGTGTTCCATTGGGTGCTGGGGCTACAGGCACTTCCTTCTCCGCAGTTCAACCAGCGCGATTAACTCCGCCGCCGGCTCGGTGTTCCGAACCACTGTAGTGCAGAATCATTGAGACGCACTTCAGCGGCCACCATGGCATGGCCGTCCTGCGCAGACTGACAACTGCTATAGCATTGGCTGCAACTTCAACCCTCGGCACCCGTTGAACGAGGCAGGATAAAGGAATGGGAATGGCGAGGAAGAGTGCCGGGTTGCTGATCTTTCGCCACACGGGCAGTCGCCGCGTCGAGGTTCTGCTCGGCCATCCCGGCGGCCCCTTCTGGCACCGCAAGGACGCAGGCGCCTGGACCATCCCCAAAGGCCTTGTTGAAGCGGACGAGGATCCGCTTCTTGCAGCACGGCGCGAAACGACAGAAGAACTTGGCCTGAAGATCTGCGGCGAATTCCATTGGCTCGGCAGCTACACGCAGCCGGGAGGCAAGCTGGTTCTGGCCTGGGCTGTGGAACCACAAGAAGAGATCGATGCAGCAGCCATCGTCAGCAATGGTTTCGAGATGGAATGGCCGCCCCGCTCCGGGCGCTTGCAAACCTTCCCTGAGATCGACCGTGCAGCCTGGTTTCCGCTGGATGAAGCGCGTGACAAAATCCTCAAGGGACAGGCGCCCATGCTCGATGATCTGGAGAGGTGGCTAGCGGCAACTTGCGAGAGCAAGTGAAGGCGCTGTCACGCCCGACAGAAGGTTGTTTTCCGTCGCGGATGAAAATTAGAGCATTCTGCCTATTGCTGCGGCAGAGGCTCTGCTAATCGGAAGCTCCCTTCATGCGGTCTTCCCAATGTCGTTTTTCCGTCGCCTCAACCCCCTGATCGTCCCTGCCAGCCCGGCCGAGCGCATCCGTGCCTCGCTGGGGGCGCTGGTCGGTATCTTGCTTACGGGGCTGCTGAGCGAGATGCTCCTGGGTGCCGGCAGCAGCTTCCCGTTGCTGATCGCGCCCATGGGCGCGTCGGCGGTCCTTGTCTTTGCCGCCCCCAGCAGCCCGTTGGCGCAACCTTGGTCGGTCCTTGGCGGCAACCTCGTGTCGGCGACGATTGGAGTCACCTGCGCTCTCGTGATCGACGATCCAGTGTTGGCTGCAAGTACCGCCATCGCCTCCTCGATCGCGTCCATGCTGCTGCTCAACTGCCTGCATCCGCCAAGCGGCGCAGTCGCACTCACCGCCGTCCTTGCCGGCAGCGCGATCCATGACTGGGGCTATTGGTTCGTGCTGTCCCCTGTGGGTCTCAATTCCGTGCTGCTGCTTGTCAGCGCCTATGCCTTCAACAATGCCACCGGGCGGCGATATCCTCATCTTGCACCATCGGGCGCAACCAATCCACACGGCACCACCGATGCCCTTCCCTCGCAACGCATCGGCGTGATCCCCGGCGACATCCGGGCGGTGCTGGAGCAGTATGACGAAGTGGTCAACATCAGCCTGGACGACCTGGATGCCTTGCTCCATCAGGCGCAGATTCGCGCCTATGAACGCCGGTCGGGTGAGATCACCTGCAGCGAGATCATGTCCCGAGATGTTCTCACGGTTGAGCCAGACACCCCTATAAAGGCGGCGTGGCGATTGCTGGCGCAGGCCCACATCAAGGCGCTCCCGGTGGTGACGGCCGACCGGGAGCTTGTCGGGATCGTGACCCAGACCGACTTCATGCGGATGTCCATGCTCAACGAGCGCGGCGGCTTGAGCCTACGCGTCCAGGCAGGGCAACTCGTTCGCCGCAGCGGCGTGCCGCGCACCGTCGAAGACATCATGACGCGTCGCGTCCAGTCTGCGCTTCCGGAAACAATGATCGCCAAGCTGGTGCCGCCAATGGCCGACATGGGGCTGCATCACATGCCGGTGGTCGACCACGACAACCATGTCGTCGGCATCATTACCCAATCTGACCTCATCGCCGCCCTATTCCAGAGCGGGCGCGGCACCGCCACGAACCTTGCCGAAGCGGTCTGATACCAAAAACCACCGCGGTAAGCGCGAGAGCATGGCGGCTGCCCGACGTGCGCGAGAACTCCGTATCTCGGCGCAAAGGCGGCCTTGCCACTCCTATCAAATGCGGAACCAACCGCGGCGCCGGCTGTTGCACATGTTCGATGGAGGGAGGAATAGGTTGGACTGGAGCGAATTGTTCTTTCAGGGATGGGAAAACGTGGTGAGGACGCTTGTCGTCGGTGTCCTTGCCTATGTCGTGCTCATCCTGTTCATCCGGATCTCTGGCAAGCGCACGCTGGCCAAGTTGAACGCCTTCGACCTTGTAGTGACCGTGGCGCTTGGCTCCACCCTGGCGTCCATCCTGCTTCAGAAATCCATTGCCCTGACCGAAGGTGCGGTCGCCCTTGGCCTCCTCATCGGCCTGCAGTATCTGGTGACGTTTCTTTCCGTCAGGTCCCACGGCTTCGCCAAGATAATTCGTTCGCAACCCACTCTTCTCGCACGGAAAGGCCAGTTCTGTAGCGGTGCGCTGCTCCACCAGCGACTGACGGAAGATGAGGTGCTGTCGGCCGTGCGATCCCAGGGACTCGATGGATTGGAACAGGCAGAAGCCGTGATCCTGGAAAGCGACGGCTCTGTCAGCGTCATCCGCAAGTCGGGATGACAAGGAAAAGGATCTCTTCTCGTAGCTGGCTGTGCCGGAAAAACCGGGTTGCCCGGACACGGGAGACCGGGGTCGGAACAGCGATTGTGGCCGTCCGGCTGTCAGAGCAGAAATCTAGGCGCTTGTAGGAGTAGAAGCAGACGCGTGCCGCGCCGGGTCCTGATCCAGCGCGGGAATGCGGCCCAGAAATTTTTCTCGAAGGTTCTTGAACCGGCGTTTTTTGCCAACCAGATCTATCGCATCGGCAGCCATATTGGGGTCGATAGACCGGAGACGCAGGTTTTCGGTGGCGTCTCCAATCCATGTTGCTTTACGGAGGATATGGTAATGAGAACGGAACTCGACTTCACCCCCCTCTTTCGGTCCAGCATCGGCTTTGACCGTCTCTTCAATCTGCTCGACAATGCACAACGGCTACAGGCAGTTGATCTATGGCCACCCTACGACATCGTGAAGCTTGGCGATGACCAGTACGAGATCACGATGGCAGTGGCAGGCTTCAGCCAGAGCGATCTCGATGTCACCCAGGAGCGCAACGTCCTGATCATCAAGGGCGGCAAGGCCGAGAAGAAGGAAGGTGAGTACCTGCACCGAGGGATCAGCGGCCAGTCATTCGAGCGGCGCTTCGAGCTTGCTGACCACGTCCATGTTGAAACGGCAAGCCTCGCTGACGGGCTCCTTCGAATTGTCTTGAAGCAGGAAACCCCTGAGGCGATGAAACCCCGACGGATCGCGATCGGGGATGTAGGAAAGACGGCCCCGCCGCTACAGATCGAAGCCGACAAGCAGGTCGCCTAAGATCATCGACGTCCTAGGGAGAGGAAGATCTCCGATGGAGAGGCCCGCGTGATGCGGGCCTGCCAAAGGCCGAAAGCACCACGCGCGTTCCGCGCAGCTGGGGCCCCTTCTGCAGGAATTTCCCGAACCGCTCTGCAAATCTCGAAATTTATCGTAGGTGATGGTAGCGGGAGAGGGACTTGAACCCCCGACACGCGGATTATGATTCCGCTGCTCTAACCACCTGAGCTACCCCGCCACAAGACCCTGAGGGTTCAGCGCGCTGAACGTCGGGTCCGTTTGGATGTGCGGCTTATAAAGCTGGCCTCGCGGCAGTGTCAAGCACGCTTTCTTCGATTCATCCTTGAAAGATCGAGCTGTTGGCACTGCCTCGCTCAAGCCGCAACCGAGGCCGACAGAAGGGCTTGCAAGGATGCCTCAGCCTCCGCTGCCCGCTCCGATCGCTCGATGAAACCACCGCCCCAGACACGGGCATCCGCGCCTTCCGCGGAATAAAGCACGCAGGCTTGGCCTGGCGCCACCCCGGCTTCCCCCACCGTCAGATCGACATAGACCCCCTTCTCGTCGCAATGCAGCGTCACAGGGGTCGGCGGGCGGGTGGAACGTACTTTTGCGAAGCAGAAGAAGCCGCCCTGTGCATCTTCTTGCAGCGTCCGGTCGCCAATCCAGTTCACGTCCCGCAGGTACACGCGGCGCGTATCGAGCGCTTCCTTGGGCCCGACGATCACCCTGCGTCCGCGCGCATCGAGATAAACGACATAAAGTGGATCTCCGGTGGCAACCCCGATGCCACGACGCTGGCCGATCGTATAATGGAGGATGCCCTCGTGCCGGCCAAGCACGCGCCCGTCGATGTGGACGATGTCACCGCCGAGCGCCGCGTTCGGCTTCACCTTGTTGATGATGTCCGTGTAGCGTCCCTGCGGTACGAAGCAGATATCCTGGCTGTCTGCCTTCTTGGCGACGACCAGCCCCATGTCCTCGGCAAGCGCCCTCACCTCCGCTTTCGACATGCCTCCGAGCGGAAAACGCAGGTAGTCGATCTGCTCCTGGGTCGTCGCAAACAGGAACCAGCTCTGGTCGCGATCGCTGTCGACCGGCCTGTAGAGCGCGCGACGACCCGGATTGTCCGGCGCCGGGTTCGGCCGCGAGCGGATGTAGTGGCCGGTCGCAAGCGCATCGGCTCCAAGTTCCTTCGCCGTCGCCAGGAGATCCGCGAACTTGACCGTCTGGTTGCAGGCGACACAGGGGATCGGCGTCTCGCCCATTGCATAGGCTTCGGCGAACGGATTGATCACTGCGTCGCGGAAGCGCTTCTCGTAATCGAGCACGTAGTGCGGAATGCCTAGCGTTTCGGAAACACGTCGGGCGTCGTCAATGTCCTGGCCCGCACAGCAGGAGCCGGCGCGATGGACTGCGGCGCCATGATCGTAGAGTTGCAGCGTGATGCCCAGCACGTCGTAGCCCTGGCGCTTCAGCAAACCCGCGACGACGGAGGAATCCACGCCACCGGACATGGCGACCACAACGCGGGTATCTTCCGGCCTCTTGTCAAAATCCAGCGTATTCACAGGAACTCTCTTCGTTCAGCCGCCGGTCTGCATCGAAGCGGCGCAACAGGTCTCCAGCGGGATCGGCCGCGGGAAGATTGTGAGGCCGGATATAGAAAGGAATGGCCGGCCATGCAAGGCGCAGCCTCTCCCTTACGATTGCAGCGACGCCCTCTGCGAGACTTCCGCGGCAGCCGCATTGCCGCTTGCATCCATCGTACCTTCCGCGCGGACCCTCGGCAGGCTGGAGGGGTAGGCACCTTGGATGAAGTCGATCAGCTTTTCGCGAACCTCGCAACGCAGGTCGAAGGCACTTCCGGCGTTGGCTGCCGAGACGAGGATGCGAACCTCCATGACGCTTTCCTTGAAATCGGTCACGGCCACGTTGACCACGTCCCGGTCCCATAGTGGCGACGCTGCGGCAATTTCCTCGACCTTGCGGCGGATCTCGCCCACTGGCACGCTGTAGTCGAGATAGATGATCACAGTGCCGATGAGTGCCGCTCCTTCACGCGTCCAGTTCTGGAACGGCTTTTCAATGAAATAGCCGAGAGGCAAAATCAGGCGGCGCCAATCCCAAAGCTTGACCACCACATAGGTGGAGGTGATTTCCTCGACCTTGCCCCATTCGCCCTCGACGAGCAGCGCATCATCGATGCGGATCGGCTGGGTGATGGCAAGCTGAATGCCGGCAAAGAGGTTCTTGAGGACAGGCTGCAGCGCCAGGCCCAGCACGATACCGGCAACACCGGCAGATGCCATTAACGACACACCGTACTGGCGAATACCCGGGAAGGTCATCAGCACTGCCGAAACAGTGAGGGCAATGATGACAGTGGCCGCCACCCGCTCCATGATCCGCGACTGGGTTACATGCTTGCGGGCCAGCAGGTTGTCTTCTGCATCGAGCTTGAAGCGTCGCAGGTAGACGGTCGTCCAGATGTGCAGCGCGGTTCTCGCCATCCAGCCGACAACAACGATGAAGCAGAGGAGCAGGATGTGCCGGAGCAAGCCCTCCTGATTGTTGTTCAGCGGCGCGGCCACCACGCCGAGCGACAACGTCCAGGTCAGAATGGCGAGCCGCAGCGGTCGCCGCGTACGTTGAACAAGAGAGCGCCAGAAGAGATCACGCTTTTCGGCCAACCGGGTGGAGGTCCGGAAGATGACCGTGTGGAGGAGCAGCCCGAGGACGAACGACACGAGCAGAATCAGGATGCTGAGGATCGGATCAGGCACCCAGCGGACGAATTGGTGAATATATTGTTCCAGACGTGCTTCCATGCCTGTTAGGTTAGGGTGCGATGCGGCATGGAAAACCCCCGCGGCAACATTTCCCTTGTTCCGGCGTTGGCATGGCAAACACGGAGGAGAGACTTGAACATCGGAGACGACTTCAATCTCGAGCGCTTCGTCGCCGCCCAAGAGCCGGTTTATCGCCAGGTTCTCCTAGAACTCAGCGATGGACGAAAACGGTCACACTGGATGTGGTTCATCTTTCCGCAACTGGATGGCCTTGGCACCTCGCCCGCGGCGCGCCACTATGCCATCAGGTCTCTGGAGGAAGCGCAGGGCTACCTCCTGCACCCGCTGCTAGCCCCCCGCCTGGAGCAGTGCACGAACATGATGCTTCTTCATTCGGGCAAGAGCGCCCACGACATCCTCGGCTCGCCCGATGACCTGAAATTCAAGAGCAGCATGACGCTGTTTCAAGCCGCCACGCAAAAGGGCTCGCTTTTCGAGCGAGCCCTAGAAGTCTTCTACGAAGGTGAGCGTGACCAGCGGACGCTCGCGCTTCTTCGTTAGGCTGTCTGGATTGCGGACAACTGCCACTCGCCGCCCATCTTGCGGACGAAGGTCCAGACCTCCACGGTTTCGGTTGCATTCTCCGAATCCCCTTCGACCACGGCGCCGGTATTGCGATCGCGCATGAAGTCGACACTGGAATAACGCATTGCGACGGTCGCATACTCCTGCCCGTTCTCGCGCCAGGCCTCGGAAAGATCGCCCTGAAGCAGCGTGACGTCGCGAACCTCGTTCTTCAGTCCCTTGGTTGCGTTCTCGCCGAGCTCCTCGGCGAGGTAGGACATCGCCTCCGGAGTCGTGATGGCCCGCAGAGCCGCATAGTCTTCAGCGGCATAACCGGCCTGTACTTCAGCCAGAAGCTTCTCGAACTGCCCGAGGTCGCGATTGGTGATGCCGATCTCATCGGTAGCATCCGATGCATAACGCACGGTTTCCGGTGCGCCTGCAGCAGCCGAAGCACTCGGTCCACCGCCGATCTTGGGGATCTGGAAGGACGATCCGCGCTGCTGCGGTGCTTCATAGGCGTTGCGAGCGTGCGTCCCGGCAGGGCCTGACGCGGCCGGCTGTTGGCGGCGCGCGAAGAAGCGCATGGCAAGCATGGCGAGGCCCGCGATCAGCGCGATCTGCAGCAGCATTCCAAGGAAGCCAGCGGCACCTCCGAAACCGGAGCCCATGAGCATACCGAACAGGCCGCCGAGGAAGAGGCCGCCAAGCAAACCGCCGGCAAGGCCACCAAACAGGCCGCGATTCTGGTTCTGCGGACGCGCAGCGTTTGGAGTTGCGGCATTCTGCTGCTGGGTACGCGGCGCCATGGTGCGGTCAACCGGTGCAGCCTGATTGGGCGCAGTCCGGGTAACGGCGGGCGCATTGAAGGTTCGCGAACCACGGCTACCGAAGCCGCCGCCACGACGCGCTTCGGCGAAATCGACGGCAGCCAGTGACACCGCCATTGCAATCGCTGCGACCGCAAAGACATGCCTGAAGCGCCGGATGGATGAAAACATTCTGATCTCCTCTGCATCCGCAACTCTACGGACCTCTCCCCATATAGCGATAGATGC
>DASYHX010000292.1:0-10799 GCA_035998065.1 Pseudorhizobium sp. | reverse complement strand
GCTCGCTGGATAAGCCCTGAGCGTTACCATTCTTGGCAACGACTATCGCTTTGGATCGGCCTTCAGCAAGACAGCGACGTAGGAAATAGCGCAGCGTGGCGCGAGAAGCGGAAACGCTATGGCGGACTGATATAGAGGGATCGTAAATGATGTACCAATCGGAAAACATCTTGGCGGCACGAATGCACAAGTCTGTCTCCTCGCACCCAAAGCCATTCGCTCCATCGCGACCAAGCCCCTCCCTGAAGCCGCCGAGCATTGCGATGACATCGCGCCGGAATGACATGTTGCAGCCGATCAGGTTTCGCACTGCTTGCGCCTTTGCAGGCAGGCCGCGATACGAGCACCCAACGACCCAAAGGAATTCTTCAGGAAACCACGCAGGTCGGGGTCCCTGCCAATTTGGCGTAACCTCTCCTCCGACACCCATCACACACGGGTTGGCGTAGTGCGATGCCAAGCGTGCCAGCCATTCTGGATCAGCCTCCGCATCATCGTCGAGGAAAGCGATGACATCGGAGTGCGCGGCCTCCCAACCCGTGTTTCGCGCGCCCGACAACCCCTTTTTATGGGTGTTCGAAATGACGTGCGCCTGTGGGCAACACTCGCTTAGCTTTTCGGCCAATGGGAGGTTGTGGTCGCTCACCACGATGATCTCATCGGGCCTAAGCGTCTGTGATAGAACGGATCGAACTGCACGAACGGCGAGTTCAAAGCGATCATCGGAATGAACGCAGACGAGGACGCAGAAGGAAAGGTGCTCTTGCATGATGGACACTAGGAGGATTTGAGAGAATTTGGGACATTCCCCACGTAGAGCGGCAGCGCTTGCCGTCGCCTCTCAAGCTGTGGCAACGCGGCCTGGTTCCCACCGGCTCCCAAAGCAAACTTGGTGATTGTTCTAAGCACTCTAAGTCCGTCAGAGAACGCATTCAGATTGCTTGTTCCGTGGATACGTCGGTACTCCATGGAAGGCACCTCATGAACGTTCAGCTTTGCCACCAGGGCGCGCAGGTTCATGCTGGTTTCGATCTCGAAGCCGTCGGCGTCATCGGATACCAAGACAGGCCAGATATCTTTCCAGAAGGCGTTGTACCCATAGCAGAGGTCGGTGAAGCGAGAACCAAAACGCCATTTCACGAGCGTCACGAAGCCCCAGTTGCCGAGCTTACGGTGCCATTCCATATCGCTGGTACCGCCGCCTTGCATGAAGCGGGATCCTTTAACGAAATCGGCACCTGCAAGGAGTGCGCCGACGAACACCGGGATCTCAGCTGGGTCTGCCGATCCATCTGCATCAAGTGTGATGACGATGCTACCGCTGGACGACTCCACACCTGTGCGAAGGGCGCGGCCTTTCCCCTTGCGGGCTTCATTGATGACCCTGATCGACGGGATGAGTTTCCTAGCGACGTCCACCGTCCCGTCCTTGGAGTTGCCGTCAACGAGGATAACCTCGGAGATCCATGACGGGATTCGCGGTAGCACATGCGGTAAGTTCATCGCCTCGTTGAGCGTCGGGATTACTACCGAGATGCTGGGAGCGCCTGTGTCCCATGCTGGCTTTTCTGTCAGAACGTCTTCACGTATCCTCGACCCATGCGACATGTGGCTCCTCCATTCGGCGGCTTGAACTGCCTTGCCCTTGTTCCCTTGGTGCTTCCTTCAATGAGGACATTCATCTCAAGGGGCATGACCCGTTTGCATGGCCCCTTTCAGCTGGCGTAGAAGCTTCTTGGTCTTGATCGAAAGCACCCTAGGCTGCTTCAGCTTCATCTGTAACAGCGCAACGTCAGGTAGATGTCGGTCTTAGGTCAGGGCATCGGTCCCAGACTTTGGTCAGGCACAGATGCCCTGAGAGCCGGGCGGACGCTCAGCCTCCGGCGCGCGTGTCGTACGCTGCCGATAGCGTAACCTCTCCAAAGGATCCGCGCACCCGCACATCGACCTCTCGCCGCGCTCCTCACGAGTTCCAAGAAGGCGCAAGGGTTCCTAATGCGCAGGATGCTGCGGTAGATCGAAAGCGCGAGCGCCGAAGCGATTTCACCACTTGTAGAGTCGTGCTTCCAACCCTCTTCCACAGGTGGTGATGCTGGTTTCAGACATTCTCTGTAGACTGAGCCAACAAGAAAGTCCTTTCATTTCCCGCGCTTGCGTGAAGCGAACCTAAGGGTGAGGCCATGTGATTACCCATGGCGGAGTGACCGCCTTCACATCAGGCTGTGGCTTCAACAGAGCGAAGTTTACTTGTGTACTGACCAAGGTCAGTGGCCGGTGCAGTCCGGACATGCAATCATCGCGCTTCATAAACAACATGCAGAAGGGCGGCACAGTGGACCGGAAGAGCAGCGCTCGAGCTCACAAATTCGGATGCGTCGGAGCGCCGAGAGTTGCACCGTCTTCCTGTCGTTATCTGAGGCACTGGATTCACATTCGGTATCGCGGGGCGCGTGCAACAGCCAGATGTCCCGCAGCCAAAGACGTAACGGTTGAATGACAGAAAATGAAAATTTCGAGCTGAGCCGCGATCGACGCTGGCAGTGCGATATGAATGGGGGACTAGAAAGATGAAGCGCCGCCGCCCGAAGCAGGACATTTCAAACCCCGACCCGACTTGGGCGAACTGGCAGACGCCCCTGTTCATAAGGGTCGGTCGCTACCGCAAAGAAGTCGTCGCCAATCCGGCAGAAGCGCTTTCGTTTCTGGCAAATAGGTGGCGGGGACATAAGGACGACACCTATTTCGCAGCAAGGGTAGCTTGTTCGAAGTCTCTGCGCCGGCGTCTCAACCCGCAAGAAGCGAGAGACCTGTTCTTCCGCTTCGCCTGCGATGCCGGACTGGTTGAGTGACTGCTTGAAATCTGAGCGGATTGCGCAAGCCACTTTATGAACTGCGAAAAGAAGAGAGAGGTGGCCCGTGGCGACCGCGCTCGGCCAATGTCGAAGCAGGACTGACCAACGACAGAGGTCGCGACGGCACAGCTGCCTAATATGAGTAAGCAACACGCCCTTGGGGGGAAGATCTTGGCCAAGAACAAGTGCCAACCATCGTCTGCTGTCACTCAGGAGACCTGGAACAGCATCTTTTGCATGGACAGTGAGGCTACCCCCTTTCAGTCTTACGACTGGATGCGCTCGATCACATCTGGAGGCAATTTCAGAAATATCGCCCGGCGATATAAGACGCCGGATGGTGATGCCATTTTGCCCTTGGCGGCATCCAACGGAGTGCAGATGCTTGCGTCGGCGGCGTCGATGCCACATGGCTGGGGCGCGGGTGGTTTAATTTCAAGCGTCCCCATCACTGTGAAGATCCTCCAAGAGGTCTTTGACGATCTTGCTAGCACTCCTTTTCTTCGGTTGACGATCAGGCCAAATGCCCCGCAGATCGACCTTTGGGATCAGGCGCTTCCACGGAGCGGCTGGACGCGGGTGCCAAGGAAGACGCACATCCTGGACCTTACGGGCGGGATCAACGTTGTGTTCAAGGAGCGGTTTGAAAGCGCGAAGAGAAACAGAATTCGTAAGGCGCAGCAGGCTGACCTAGTGGTTGAAAAGGGCAACTCTCCCGAGTTTGTGAAACAATTCTACGAATTATACCTGCTGTGGTCAGAAAACCGTGCTCGTGCAAGGGGGCTGCCGGTATTTGCCGTGCGGCGGCTGGCTCAACTGCGCGAACCGTTCTGGAAGTTCAGCGTGGCCGCCTGCGGAATGGGCCAAAGTCTGCAGGTTTACGTGGCATCTCATCAGGGGACGCCTGTCGCTGCATCAGTGTTTCTCATGCGCGGGCGCAGTGCTGTCTATTGGCGGGGCGCAAGTGACGCTGCATTGCGCCGAACGTATCCCGGCAATGACCTGTTGCAGTACGAGATGATCCGTGACGCATGCGAAGCAGGTTGCCTACAGTACCACATGGGCGAGTCGGGAGGGGTGCGTTCTTTGGAGCGGTTCAAGGAGCACTTTGGAGCCAAGTCTTATTGCTATGCGGAATACGTGCGGGAGCGGCTGCCTATCGAGGCAGTAAGGAAGGCAACGAATACATTGATCGGAAAGGCTGCAGGATTGGTCGCTAACGATGCGCAATTCCAGGCCAGCAGATGTTCCGACTGGGACCTCGGGCGCATCTAGTGCTTCTCCGATACGATGAACTCGCTCGTTGATCGTACCGGAGGCTTACCAGTCTATAAGTGACCTCACCACCGGAAGACTGGCGAACCTCTTGCTTGTCAATGCAGCACCAGGTGCTAGACCCAGTGCGAATACCCAAAGCCATAGAAGGATACCTGTATCCAGGCTGCTTGACATATTACTGACCGAATTTCCGCTGGGAGCGCGCGTCATTCATTTGTTGCGGACAACTCCCGACGCAAGGAAGCGACTTCGCCCCGAAGGGCTCGCACCTCGTCTAGCACTGCAGTGGTATCATCATGCAGCGTTTGCCGGTCAGCAGATGCAGATGCTTCGTAGTCCTCTTGCATTGCTGAGACGATGACACCGATAAAAAGGTTCAAGACCGCGTAGGTGGAGAGCAAAATGAACGGCACAAAGAATGCCCATGCCTGCGGGTAAACCTCCATCACCGGTCGGACAATGCCCATGGACCAGCTTTCCAGCGTCATGACTTGGAAGAGTGTGTAGAGCGATGAAGTCAGGCTCCCAAACCAATCGGGAAAGCTCTGCCCGAAGAGATTTGTAGCCATGACAGCGGACACGTAAAAGAGCATGGCCATGAGGACCAAGATGGAGCTCATCCCTGGAAGGGCGGAGACAAGTCCCCCCACCACGCGCCGCAGTGCCGGCATTGTCGAGACCAGGCGCAAGACGCGCAGGATCCGAAGGGCCCGCAGTACCTGGAAGGGACCAGTTGCCGGGATGACAGCGATGGCCACCACAGCGAAGTCAAAAAGGCTCCAGGGGTCACGGAAGAAGCGGGAACGAAACGCGTAGATCCGCAGCAACAATTCGGTCACGAAGATGGCCAGTATGGCCATGTCAAGGACGTGCAGCGTGGGACCATAGAAAGACATTACGCCGGGGTAAGTCATCAACCCAAGCACCACAGAATTTACCACGATGACGGTGATGATCACTTTCTCCCAAAGGGGGGAGGTGAGGACTGTTGCGAGTCTCTGACGCATTAAGGTAAATTTCCCAGGGAACACGAGTAGCACAAGCCCTCCATCACGTGACGGCCAGCCCGTCAATGGTCAAACTGCTTCCTCGTCGAATGTTAAACATTCGGACGGCAGGAGCAGAATACCCGGAGCCGACATCTGATAGATACCGCCTGAAGTTCGATGGGTGTTGTGGAGCTCCGCTTGGGTCATGATCTCGCTGGAGAAGCGCGGAGGAGTATCTTTCATCCATAGTCAGGTTCAAAGGCATGATCCCGGCAGAACTTCTTCCTGCTCTAGGCAAGTTCTCGGCGAACGAACTCGTGGAAACGAGGATCAGAAACATAAGCGATGTTGAGCCGCAGATGCTTTTGCGAAAGCCGCGCGCCGTCCACCTCGAAGACAGAGCCTGGCGCAAGGAAAATGCTCTCGCGCGAGGCGCGGCGGGTAACCTCGATGTCGTCCAAACCGTCGGGGAGCCCTACCCACATGTAATATCCCTGCGTGTCTTCGATCTGTGGCCGCAGGGACAGTTTTTGCAAGATCGATACCGCCTTCGTCTGTGCGTCGCGAACACGGGCACTGAGACGCCTGAGATGATGACGGTAATGCCCATCATTGAGGACGGCATGAACGATCCGCTCCACATATCCGGAAGAGTTGACGATGGTCAGCATTTTCATATTGACCAGGTTGGCAGTGATCTCGGGCGCCGCCGCGACATAGCCGACGCGTAAGCTGGCCGACAAGATCTTGGCAAAGGTACCGATATAGATTACCCGCCGCAATTGATCGAGCGCAGCAAGGCGTGCGGCGCCCGGGGGCATAAGATCACCAAAAGCGTCATCTTCCACCACCATGAAATCGAAGGTCTCGGCAACGCGCAGGATATCATGGGCGCGACCAAGCGTCAGGGAACCGCCAGTTGGATTATGCGCAAGTGATTGGGTGAAGAAGAAGCGGGCGCTACTTGCTTTCGCCTTTTGCGCCAGATCGTCCGGGTCGGGGCCCTCCGTGCCTCGTTTGACGCCGACCATGTGGACACCGGCAAGCTTTAGCTTCGCGAAGAGCGGGTAATAGCCCGGGCTGTCGGTGAGCACCACGTCCCCGGCCCGCAGGTACTGTCGGATGATCAGGTCAAAGGCGTGGTTTGCCCCCAGCGTCAGCAGAATATTGTCTGGTCGCACCGCAATGGAACGCTCCGCCAGCATCCGCCCCAGGGTAGAGCGCAAGGGCTCAAAGCCAATCGGGCTCTCGTAGGCATGTTCAAACAGCCCGCGCTGGCCGCTGGCAATGTTACGGATGTGGCTCTTCAAAACAGAACCCTCCACCCATTCTGCAGGCGGACGCCCGTCGCCCAAACGGACCTCGAAACTGTGCTCCAACTGCTCACGCAACAGCGTGGCGATATCGACGGCCTCCACCAGGCGAGCAGAGACAGGATCTTCCGCCTTCGACGTCCTTGCACTGACATAATAGCCAGCGCCGTGTCGCGGCTCAACATAACCGCGGGCAATCAGCCTGTCATAGGCCTCCACCACCGTGTTCTTCGAGACACCAAAGCTTGCCGCCGCCATGCGTAGCGAGCTCAGCCGCGCGCCCTTGGACAGTCCGCCCTCTTCGATCGACAACGCGATGCGCTCTGCGATCTGCTCTGCCTTTGTGTTTCCGAGCGGCATCGAAAGCTCCACTGTTCCTGAACATCGAATGGTACAGTAACTTCTGATGTGCCTGCAACTGTACCTTGCGAACATGGTACAATATTGCAAGGCTGCGTGAAAGACGGCGAAGGTTCGAGGGACTTCGGCGGAAAAGGAAATCTGGGAGGATGTCAGTGAAACTGCAGTCAGGCGTTGCCAATTCGCGTCTTGAAGGACTTCGCAACTTAACACCGGCGCAGCGGTGGGAACGGGTTGTGGGCGCCGCGGGTTTATCTGCGCAAGACGCTGCCTTGCTTTCCGCGCCGGGTGCCCTGTCGCTTGCCACTGCTGACGGCATGATTGAAAATGTTGTCGGCACTTTCGAGCTGCCGCTCGGTATCGCGGCCAATTTTACAGTCAATGGCCATGATTATCTCATCCCGATGGCCGTGGAAGAGCCCTCGGTCGTTGCTGCGGCGTCCTTCATGGCCCGGATCGTGCGCGACTGCGGTGGGTTTGAAACATCCGTGACAGCGCCGCTGATGCGAGCGCAAGTCCAAATCGTCGGGATCTCGGATCCCTACGGCGCACGATTGAAGCTCCTTGCTGACCGCGAGCGCATTATCGCCACAGCCAATGCCTGTGACAAAGTTTTGGTGGAGCTTGGTGGCGGGTGCCGAGATCTGGAGGTGCACGTCTTTCCCGAAGCGCCGGGCGGTGCCATCGCCGTCATGCACCTGATCGTCGATGTCCGTGACGCGATGGGAGCCAATACCGTCAATACCATGGCAGAGCGAGTGGCGCCCCTGGCGGAGGAATTGACGGGGGGCACTGTGCGGCTGCGCATCCTTTCCAACCTAGCGGATCTTCGCCTAGCACGCGCGCGCGTGGAGATCACGCCCGAGGCGCTCGCGACCAAGGATTTCACCGGCGAGGAAATCATCGATCGCATGGTGGAAGCCGGCCGCTTCGCCGCGATCGATCCCTACCGTGCCGCGACCCACAACAAGGGTATCATGAATGGTATCGATCCCCTGATCGTGGCCACCGGAAATGATTGGCGGGCCATCGAAGCGGGAGCTCATGTATGGGCAACCCGTAAAGGTCACTACACCTCGCTGACCACCTGGGAGAAGGACCGGCGAGGCTGTCTCGTCGGCACGTTGGAACTGCCGATGGCGGTTGGCATCGTGGGCGGCGCAACCAAGACGCACCCGCTTGCGAGACTGGCGCTGAAGATCCTCAACATCAGCTCGGCAGGCGAACTTGCGCAGCTTTGTGCGGCCCTTGGCCTGGCCCAGAACATGGCCGCCATCCGTGCACTGGCAACCGAAGGGATTCAGCGAGGTCACATGGCGCTGCACGCCCGCAACATTGCTATCGTCGCCGGTGCGTCGGGAGAGGAAATCGATGCTGTGGCACGCGTGCTTGCGAAAAGCCATGACGTGCGGGTGGAACGGGCGCGGGATCTGTTGGAGAAACTGCGTCAGGGCGAACCAATCCCGGGCGCTAAGGAGGCATGACCGCAGATCTGCGGCTTTGAGAAGAAGCGCTCGCCTGAGCGGAAGCATATTCAAAGGGAGGAAAACATGACATTCGACATAACACGGCGTTCGTTGTTTCAGCTTGCGGCGGGTGGCGTTGCGGCAAGCGCCGCGATCAAGCTGGCCAGTCCAGCTCTTGCACAAGGCAGCAAGATATCATGGCGCATTCAGTCGCTCTGGGACGGTGGCACCACGCCGCAGAAATATGAAGAGATGTTCGTCAAGAAGGTGGCGGAAAAGACAGGCGGCGCCTTTGAGCTGAAACTCTTCTCGGCGGGGCAAATCGTTCCGCCGGCGCAGTCATTCGACGCCGTACGGGGTGGCGCCTTCGAGATGATGAAGACCTTTGACGGCTATACGGCTGGCAAGATTCCGGCCCATGCTTTCACCAGCACGATCCCCTTCGGCTACAAGACCGCAGACGATTATGCGGCCTGGTTCTACGAGCGCGGCGGTATCGAGATGGCACGCGAATCCTACGCTCCTGCCGGTCTGCATTATATCGCTCCGACCGTCTACGACCAGGAGCCCATCCACTCGAAGGTGGAGATCCGCACCATCGCCGATTTCAGCGGCAAGAAGGGGCGCTTCACGGGTCTTGCATCCACGGTCATGGGCGCGTTCGGAGTGACTGTAACGCCCCTGCCGACGGCCGAAGTCTATTCCGGCCTCGACAAGGGCTTGATCGACATTGCCGACCGCGGCGACTTGCAGGCCAATCTTGATGCCGGTCTTGGCGAGGTCGCCAAATACATCATCCTGCCCGGCGTCCATCAGCCGACAACGGCGACATCCTATGTTGCCAACAAAGCGGCCTTTGATGCGCTCCCGGAGGAGTTCCGAGAAGCCCTTGCAAACGCTGCAAAGGAGATCTCGGATGAATATCAAGAGAACAAGACCAAGACTGACCAAAGCGCACTTGCTGCCTTCAAGGAGCAGGGTGTGGAGGTTATTGAGCTGGATGAGGCCGACGTGACGCAAAACCGCTCTAAAGCTGTCGAGGCATGGCGAAGCGCGGCTAAGGACGACGTGCTCGCTAACAAGATCCTGGATAGCCAGATCGAGCAGATGAAAGAGCTTGGCCTGCTGACATAATCCCATTGCGGGTGCGCCGCATTTGGCGCACCCGCTCATATGCATCAGATCGAGCACCCATGCCAAAGCTTGTCCAGATCTTCTACGACGGCGTCACCACCCTCAATCGTGTCATCTTCAAGCTCTCCAGTCTGTTGATGTTCGCGATTGTGCCAACCATGCTGTTGGCGGTGGTCTCGCGCTATGTCTTCAACGCGCCGTCCTCCTGGGCCATGGAGTTGGCGACGCTGATCTTTGGTCCTTACTTCCTGCTGACGGGGCCATATCTCTTGCATGAACGAGGGCATGTCAGTCTTGATCTTGTTCAGCACGCGGTAGGACCCAAGGCTCGGCGCATGCTGGAGCTGATCAACTATCCGGTGATCATTGCCTTTTGCGTCATCCTGCTGATCTACGCCGTGCCGTTCGCTTTGCAGTCCTGGGAATATGGCGAGACCTCTTATTCCTCGTGGAACCCGCCGATCTGGCCGGTGAAGCTGTTCGTCCCGGTGGCGCTGTTGCTGCTAGGTCTTCAGGCGGTGGTCGAATGGCTACGCATCCTGCTGGAGCCAGTTGCAGCAACCGGTGGACCTCACGAACCTGAGGTTATCGTCTGATGTCATCGACTGAAATTCTGATCACCATGTTCGGCGGCCTAACCCTCTTTCTGCTGACGGGTCTGCCGGTCGCTTTCGTCCTGGGCGGTCTCTCGGTGCTTTTCACCGTGCTTTTCTGGGACGCCAAAGCACTCGTCGTGCTCGTGCTGCAGATCTTCGACACGATGCACTCAGAGGCATTGCTCGGGATTCCGCTTTACATCTTCATGGCGTTGCTGCTTCAGCGTTCCGACGTTATCCGCGACCTTTACGTTGCCATGGAGCTATGGTTTGGGCGCGTGCGCGGCGGCTTGGCAATCGGGACCGTGGTGATCTGCCTCGTCATGGCGGCGATGACAGGCGTCGTCGGGGCGGCGGTCACAGCAATGGGTATCCTGGCGCTGCCAGAGATGCTCAAGCGTGGCTATGATCCCAAGCTTGCCACCGGGACCATCTGCGCCTCGGGAACGCTCGGCATTCTCATTCCGCCTTCCGTTCTGACAATCGTATATTCTGTGACCGCCCAGGTTTCGATCGGCAAGATGCTCATTGCCGGCATCGTGCCTGGCGTGATGCTTGGCCTGCTTTATATCGGCTATATCATCGTCGTCGGGCTCTTGAAACCAGAGCTGGTTCCGGCCACGGCCGACCTGCCCCGCGCAACGTGGAGCGAGAAGTTCGCCTCGCTCAAGACGCTGATCCTGCCGTCGATGATCATCGTCATGGTGCTTGGATCGATTTTCTTTGGCGTTGCGACCCCCACCGAAGCCGCCGCTGTCGGGGTACTTGGCGCGGCACTTGCTTCATTGCTACGCGGCAATCTGACCCGCAC
>DASYHX010000257.1:0-10546 GCA_035998065.1 Pseudorhizobium sp. | reverse complement strand
TGCAGACCGGCTGCGGCTCACCAGCCATATCGCCGTGCAGGACCTTCTGGCGCTCGGGCGGTTCCTGGTGCTGCCGCAGGACGATCTCTCGCTTTCGGCCCTGCTCAAGAGCCCGCTCTTCAACCTTTCCGAAGAAGAAGTCTTCGAAGTTGCGGCGCTGCGGCCGGAGGGCACAAGCGTATGGCAGCAGCTCACTGTGCTGGCGGAAGAGCAGCCCCTGCGCTTCGCGCCGGTGGCCGACCGGCTGCGGCAACTCCTGTCGATGTCGCGGCAGATGAGCCCCCACGATCTTTATGCCCGCGTCCTCGGTCAGCTTGGCGGACGGCGCAAGTTTCTCGGGCGGTTGGGGACCGAGGCGAGCGACATCCTCGACGAGTTCCTGACCTTTGCATTGGACCACGAGGGCAAGGGGCTGCCGGGCCTTCAGTCCTTCGTTTCGACGCTCGAAATCGAGTCGCCGGAGGTCAAGCGCGAGCAGGACAGCGGCCGCAACGAGGTGCGGATCATGACGGTGCACGCCTCAAAGGGGCTGGAAGCACCGATCGTCTTCCTCGTCGACAGCGGCTCAAAGGCCTTCATTTCCTCTCATGTGCCGAAGCTGCGCCTGTTGCCGCAAGACGAAGTCGAGATACCAGCCTGGGTGCCGTCCAAGACACTCTCCAATTCACTGACGGCGCTGGACGATGCGCGGCTGAAGGATGCGACCGAAGAGGAGTATCGCCGGCTCCTCTATGTCGGCATGACCCGCGCCGCCGACCGGCTGATCGTCTGCGGCTACCGCGGTGTAAGAGAAAATCCTGACACCTGGAACAGCATGATTGCCAACGCGCTTTGCAGCCACCCCGACCACTGCAGCGCCGCCAGATTTACCGGCGCCGACGGCGAATGGGGCGGGTTTCGCTGGCGGCTTCCGGCGGCGGTCAAGACGGCAAAGCCACAAGAAGCCGGTGAAGAACGGCGGAATGAGGCACCTCCCCTCCCCTCGGCGCTATCCCGGCAACTGCCGCCGCAGGTCTCGCTCCCGCGTCCCTTGAGCCCGTCCGGGGCGGGCACGGTCATCGATGACGAGGCCGACGATCTTGTGACCGGCTCTTCTTTGTTTGGCGATGCCGCGACGAGCAACCTTGCACTTCAGAAGGGCCGCCTCGTCCACCGCATGCTGCAGGTCCTGCCCGACTTTCCGGCGCAGGAGCGGACCGTGGCGGCAAAGCGTTATGCCGAGCGGGCGGCGCGGTTCTGGCCGGAGGCGGAGCGGGATTCGCTGGTGGCCTGTGTCATGGCGATCCTCGGCCAACCGGAACTACAGCCGGTGTTTTCTGGACATAGCCGCGCCGAAGTCTCCATCATGGGGACACTGGCTCTCAGTGGACAGGATTTCGCCATCTCAGGCCGCATCGACCGCATGGCGGTGGATGACACAGAGGTGACGATCGTCGACTACAAGACCAATCGCATCGTACCGGCCAATGAAGGTCAGGTTCCGCTCGCCTATCGGGCGCAGCTGGCGCTTTATCGCGAGATCCTGCGCCCACTTTATCCGCACCATACCTTCCGTTGCTTGCTTGCCTATACCGAGACCGGACATGTCATTGCTCTCTCGGATGAGATCCTCGACCGCTCGCTTGCGGAGCTCCGGCCAAAGTGAGATAGCGGTATTGAAAAGAGGTGGGCGCAGCCTCACATTGTGCACAACGGAATTCATGCAAGGAGAGCCCCGATGGCTACCGTGAAAGTCGACAACAGCAACTTCAAAGCTGAAGTTCTGGAATCCTCCCAGCCCGTCGTCGTTGATTTCTGGGCCGAATGGTGCGGGCCGTGCAAGATGATCGGACCGAGCCTCGAGGAAATCTCGAACGAGCTCGACGGCAAGGTGAAGGTGGTCAAGCTCAACATCGACGAGAACCCGGAACTCGCGGCTCAATTCGGCGTGCGCTCGATCCCGACGCTTGCCATGTTCAAGGGCGGCGAAGTGGCCGACATCAAGGTTGGCGCGGCCCCGAAGACAGCACTTTCCGCCTGGATCTCCAGCGCCGCCTGATCTCCGCTTCGCACAAACGATTTAGAAAAGCCCGGCCTTAAGTGCCGGGCTTTTTTTATGTCGGCGGGGTCCCGTTGTCCGCCAGAACATTGCCGACGAGATAAAGGGAGCCGCCGATCAGGATCCTTGGCGGTACTGCATCGGGCATCTGACGGCTCCCGATCTCGGCCAGCGCCTCCTCCACCGAACCTGCGGGCTCGGCGATGAGACCGGCGTCGAAGGCCGAGTGCGCCAGCGCGACAGGGTCGAGTCCGACATCGCTGCCGCGGATCGGGACGGTGAAGACGTGCTCAGCAATATCGGTGAAGGCCCGGAAGTAGCCGACAGGATCCTTCGTGTTAATCATGCCGGTGATCAGATAGAGCGGGCGGGCATGGCGCTCCTCGAAGGCAGCCATGGCTTCGGCGATCACTTCGCCAGCGCCCGGATTATGGCCACCGTCAACCCAGATCTCGGCGCCTGCCGGTGCAGCTTGAAACAGAAGCCCTTCAGAGAGCCGCTGCAGACGGCCAGGCCATTCCACCGTCGCCATGGCCTTCTCGATCATGGCATCCGTGAGAGTGAAGCCTGCCGCTTTCACAGCCCGGATCGCAGCCGAAGCATTGGCGATCTGGTGCCGCCCCGGAAGCCGCGGCAGAGGCAGATCCGCAAGACCGAACTCGTCCTGATAGATCAGCCGACCGAATTCCTCATGGCCGGAATAGTCCTGGCCGTAGACGGACGAGGGACAGGAGAGACGTTCCACCGTCTCCACCAGGACGTCGAGCGCCGCCTCGTATTCCTGCCGCCCGATGACGACGGGCAGGCCTAGTTTCATGATCCCCGCCTTCTCTGCTGCGATGAGCTCGACCCGGTCGCCGAGATAGGGCTGGTGGTCGAGCGAGATCGGCATGATGACGGATACGGCAGGCGTGTCGATGACATTGGTGGCGTCGAAGCGTCCGCCGAGCCCCACCTCCAGCACGACCGCATCGGCCGGCTGCTCGGAGAAGAGGACGAAGGTGACGGCTGTCAGGATCTCGAAGACGGTGATTGTTTGTCCGGCATTGGCGGCTGCCACGCGGCGGAGTGCGTCGGCGAAGAGTTCATCTTCCACGATCTTCGACCGCCCGCCCTTGACGCCAATGCGATAGCGCTCGTGCCAGTTGACCAGATGCGGCGAGGTGTGGACGTGAACGGCAAGGCCCGCTGCTTCCAGCAGCGCGCGGCAGAAGGCGGTCGCCGAGCCCTTGCCGTTGGTGCCGGCGATGTGGATCACCGGCGGCAGCTTCTGATGCGGGTTTCCCAGCACCTCCAGCAGCCGCCTGATACGGTCCAGCGACAGATCGAAGCCCTTCGGATGAAGGGCCATCAGCTTTTCGATCTCTTGTTCGGCCGCGCTGACGGCGGGTATGTTGGTTGCGCTCATCCCGCCGGTCCAGCGTCTCTGAAGGCTCAGGCCGTCGCTGCCGCAGGGGCGAGCGCCAGAACTTCGGCCGCATCGTCGTTGGCGGCCGGCACCTTCATCAGGATGTTCAGAAGTGTCGCCAGCGTATCGGCCAGGTCATGGCGCTTGACCACCATGTCGACCATGCCGTGCTCGAGAAGATATTCTGCGGTCTGGAAGCCTTCGGGAAGCTTTTCGCGCAACGTCTGTTCGATGACGCGCTTTCCGGCAAAGCCGATTTCGGCGCCGGGTTCGGCAATATGCACGTCACCCAGCATGGCGTAGGAGGCTGTGACGCCGCCGGTCGTCGGGTTGGTCAGCACGACGATGTAGGGAAGGCCGGCCTCCTTCAGCATGTCGACCGCAACGGTGGTGCGCGGCAGCTGCATCAGCGACAGGATGCCTTCCTGCATGCGAGCACCGCCCGAGGCTGGGAAGATCACCAGCGGGCATTTTTCCGCAAGCGCCCGCTCGGCTGCCTTCACAATCGCTTCTCCGGCTGCCATGCCGAGTGAGCCGCCAATGAAGTTGAACTCGTGGACAACGGCAACGAGCTTAACGCCGCGTACCTTGCCGAGACCGGCGAGGATGGTGTCCTCCTGATCGGTCTTCAGGCGGCTGTCCTTCAGGCGGTCGATGTACTTCTTGGAATCGCGGAACTTCAACGGATCCTGGGCGACCTTAGGCTGCGGCAGGGACTCAAAGACGCCGCCATCGAAGAGGTCGGCAAGTCGGGCCTTGGCTGGCATCTTCATGTGGTAGCCGGAGGTGGGGATGACCCACTTGTTTTCTTCCAGGTCCTTGTGGAAGACCATCTCGCCCGTCTCGGGGCACTTGATCCAGAGGTTCTCCGGAACCTCACGGCGGCCGAGCATGGAATTGATCCGCGGCCGTACGTAGTTGGTGATCCAGTTCACGTGGCGTACTCCTGATAAACTTCGCCCAATGTGGGGTAACTATTCGGCGGCAACAAGGCGAGCAGAGCGCACGCCGGTTGCAAGGCCCCGCACGAAGGTGGCAACCGACTGGATCGTATCGGCCGTTGCACGGCCTTCCTTGTCCAGCGATGTGGCGACCTGGTTGACGATGGCCGTGCCGACCACGACGCCATCGGCAGAGGCACCGATCAGCCGTGCGTGTTCGGCCGTCTTGACGCCAAACCCAACGCAGACCGGCAGGTCGGTCGACTTCTTGATGCGCTCGACGGCACCGGCAATCTTCGACGGGTCGGGAAGCGCCGAGCCGGTGATGCCGGTCATCGAGACGTAGTAGACGAAGCCCGAGGTGTTCGTCAGCACCTTGGGCAGACGCTTCTCGTCGGTCGTGGGGGTCGTCAGGCGGATGAAGTTGATGTCTCTCTGGCGAGCAGGGATGCAGAGCTCATCGTCCATCTCCGCAGGAAGGTCGACAATGATCAGGCCGTCGACGCCAGCTTCGAGCGCGTCATCAAGGAAGCGGTCGACGCCGTAGATGTAGATCGGGTTGTAATAACCCATGATGACGATCGGCGTCGTATCGTCCGACTTGCGGAAGTCGCGCGCCATGTCGAGCGTCTTTTTCAATGAATGGCCGTTCTTCAGCGCCCGCTGGCCGGCGAGCTGGATTGCCGGGCCGTCAGCCATCGGGTCGGAAAAAGGCGCGCCGAGTTCAATGACATCGGCGCCAGCTTCCGGCAGTGCCTTCATGATCGCCAGCGACGTGTCGTAGTCCGGATCACCGCCCATGAAGTAGGTTACCAGGGCCGGACGGCCTTCCGCCTTCAGCGCCGCGAATTTGTTATCCATGCGTGCGGTCATGTCAGAGGCCCATTCCGAGAATCTTGCCAACGGTGAAGATATCCTTGTCGCCGCGGCCACAGAGGTTCATCACGATGATCTGGTCCTTGTCCATCTTTGGTGCGCGCTTGATGACTTCGGCGAGCGCGTGGCTGGGCTCAAGTGCCGGGATGATGCCTTCCGTACGGGTCAGCATCTGGAAGGCGGCGAGCGCCTCGTCGTCCATGATCGGCACATATTCGACGCGGCCGATATCCTTCAGCCATGAATGCTCCGGACCGATGCCGGGATAATCGAGGCCGGCCGAAATCGAATGGCCTTCCTTGATCTGACCGTCCCCATCCTGCAGCAGGTAGGTGCGGTTGCCGTGCAGGACGCCCGGCGAGCCGGCGGTGAGCGAGGCGCAGTGCTCTTCGCCATCCAGGCCCTTGCCGCCGGCTTCGACGCCGACGATTCGAACCGACTCGTCATCGAGGAAGGGATGGAAAAGGCCGATGGCGTTCGATCCGCCGCCGACGGCGGCGACCAGCATGTCCGGCAGGCGACCTTCGGCCGCCATCATCTGCTCGCGCGTTTCCTTGCCGATTACCGACTGGAAGTCGCGGACCAGTTCCGGATAGGGATGCGGGCCAGCCGCCGTGCCGATCAGGTAGTAGGTGTCGTCGACATTGGTGACCCAGTCACGCAGCGCCTCGTTCATGGCATCCTTCAAGGTGCCGTGACCGGACGGCACCGGACGGACTTCGGCGCCGAGCAGCTTCATACGGAAGACATTGGGTGCCTGACGCTCGACGTCGGTCGCACCCATGTAGACGACGCAGGGAAGGCCGAAGCGGGCGGCGACGGTGGCCGACGCGACGCCATGCTGGCCAGCACCGGTTTCGGCGATGATGCGGGTCTTGCCCATGCGCTTGGCGAGCAGGATCTGGCCAAGGCAGTTGTTGATCTTGTGCGAGCCGGTGTGGTTGAGCTCGTCGCGCTTGAAGTAGATCTTGGCGCCACCGAGTTCGGCCGTCAGGCGCTCTGCGAAATAGAGGGGGCTCGGGCGGCCGGTGTAATGGGTGTTGAGGTGCTGCAGCTCCGCCTGGAATTCCGGATCCGTCTTCGCCTTTTCCCATTCCGCCTGGAGATCGAGGATCAGCGGCATCAGGGTTTCGGCTACGAACCGGCCCCCGAAGATGCCAAAGCGGCCATCCTCATCGGGTCCGGAGCGGAAGGAATTCGGTTTCGGCGTCTGGTTCACTCTTCACTCCTCAGGCGCGGACGGTGCCGGCCTCTGCAATGGCGTCAAAGAAGGCGTCGATCATGGCGGGATCCTTGACCCCCGGCGCGCTTTCTACTCCGGACGAAACGTCTACACCGCGAGCACGGGTGGAGGCGAGCGCGAGACCGACATTGTCTTTGTTCAGGCCTCCGGAAAGCATGTAGTCAATATCGGCGTCAAGCGCGTCCATGATCTGCCAATCAAAGGAAACCCCGTTGCCGCCGGGCAGTTCCGAGTGGGTGGGAGCCTTCGCGTCGAAGAGGAAGCGATCTGCCACACCGATGTAGGGATCAACCCGATCGAGATCTGCAGCGTCCTGGATGGAGAAGGCCTTCATGACCGGCAGGCTGTAAAGTGCCTTGACCTGGAGGATTCGCTCAGGTGTCTCATGGCCATGCATCTGGATGATGTCCGGCTTCAAGAGGTGGACGATGTCGTCCAGCTCCTCGTCATCCGCGTCGACTGTGACTGCTACGATCTTCAGCTTGCCGCGCACCGGCTGTGCCAAGTCTGCCGCCACTTCGGGGGGCACATTGCGCGGGCTCTTGGAAAAGAAGATGAAGCCGATATGGGTGGCACCGCGGGCAAGCGCTCTTTCGACCGCCTCGGGTGTCTTCAGTCCACAAATCTTGATGTCGGGTTTCATGCCCTGCGAGTTCGCATGAAATCATGGCGGAGTCGAGATAAAAGCGCCCTCTAGACGTTCAGTCGAAGTCGACAGCGTGCAGTTGCGATCCGTGACGCTTCAGCCAAGCTTTAGCCTCGTCCGTGCGCGGGCAGAGCCGGCGGCAGAGGGACCAGAATTCCGGTCCGTGATTCATCTGGTCGAGATGCGCCACCTCGTGGGCTGCGAGATAATCGAGGACGAAGGGCGGCGCCATCACAATGCGCCAAGAGAAACTCAGGTTTCCCTCCCAGGAACAGGAACCCCAGCGACTGCGGGTATCCTTCAAGGTTATCGACTTCACAGGTTTGCGTACGCCCTTGGCATGAAGCCGAACTGCTGCCTCGAGATTTTGGCGGGCCTCTTTCTTGAGGAAGGCGGCGATGCGTCGTCCGGAATGTTCAGGTAATCCGCTTATGCGCAGAACCGCCCTGCCCTCCTTTATCAGCGCCTCGGTGACGCCGCGCAGGCTGCCAGTGTGCTCCACCACGTGCGTCACGCCCTGAAACATGAGGGAAGACCCGGGGCCAAGTGAAGACGCCGTTTGGGGAAAGCGTGCAAGCTTCGTCAGCAGCCAGCCTTGGTGCCGATGGAGAAAGTCATCGATCTCCCATCTATCTAGTCCAAGCGGCACAGTGAGGCTCAAGCCCTTGGCGCCCGGTTCGATGCGCAGAGTGATGCGGGTGGAACGCGGGTGCTCGCGAATTGTCAGCGGCAAGGCGCGATTACCGACCTTAAGCGTACGCTTCTCCGGAGCCTGCGGCTTGCGGCGCGAACGGACCGGTTTCTTGAGGAGCGCGAACATCGGCTCTATCTATCCGATTCGCAGGAACCAAAGATAAGAAAACCGGCGCCCGAAGGCGCCGGTCCAAAAGAATGTTTCACGTGAATCCTCAGAGGTCGACGACGCCGCCCTGACCTGAGGAGCCATTCTTGCGTTCGCGTATGAAGCGGTCGAACTCTTCCTGGTCCTTCGCACGGCGCAGTTCGCGGACATAGCTGTCAAACTCGTCGCGCATCTCGTCGAGCTTGCGGCGCTCGTCCTCGATGCGGTCGAGTTCTGCCTTGCGCCAATCGTCGAACGCGACGTTGCCGGTCGTGAAATGCGTGCTGTAGCGCGCCTTCGCCCGGCGGCAGCCGGCAAACATGCCATCGGCCTTGCGGTTGGCATCGCGTTTGAAGCCCTGCAGCCTTTCCCCAAAGAGAATGTAGGCAAGCATGGCAAGGCCGAGCGGCCAGAAGACCACGAAACCGAGCACCATCAGGGCGATGGTGGCCGGCGTCCAATCCGGACGAATCATTGCAGACTGGTTCATCGGTGACACCCTTCGTTATTCGGGCAGCCACATGCCAGCCCGTCATGAATCGATTTGGGATGGCCGAAGTTTCGGTTCAAGAAGCGCGCCTGCTATTTCGGGGAAGCATCTGAATGAGTTTAGAGAAATCTAATCTTCAGGTACCCTTGCCGCCCCTGATCACTCGTTTGAGCGGCCCCCTGCCTTCGCCCGCCGAACCGGCATGCTTGGTGGCAAAGGCCAGGATGCGAGGGGCAATCTCCTTGCGGAACCGAGAGCCGTTGAAGACCCCGTAATGGCCGACATCGGGCTGCATGTAGTGCATGCGCTTCTCATCAGGGATGTTGGGCGAGATCGTGTGGGCGGCACGGGTCTGGCCGAGACCCGAGATATCATCGTTTTCGCCTTCGACCGTGAGAAGGGCCGTCTTACGGATCTTCTTCGTATCGACGGGGATGCCCCGATGCATCATCTCCCCCTTCGGAAGGGCGTGCTTGATGAAGACGGTGTCGACCGTCTGAAGGTAAAATTCTTCCGTCAGGTCCATCACCGCAAGGTATTCGTCATAAAAGTCGCGGTGCCGCTCAGCCGAGTCGCCGTCGTTCTTGACGAGATGCTCAAAGAACTCCTTGTGCGCCGTGATGTGGCGATCAAGGTTCATCGACATGAAGCCGGAGAGCTGGAGGAAGCCAGGATAAACGGGACGCATGACGCCAGGGTGCGGCCACGGCACGTTCATGATGACGTTGTCGCGAAACCAGTCCAGTGGCTTTTCCTGCGCTAGGTTGTTGACCGCCGTCGGGTTTTCGCGCGTGTCGATCGGGCCTCCCATCAGCACCATGGAGGCAGGCGTCAGCGGATCTTCGGCAGCTTCCATTAGTGCGACGGCGGCCAACACCGGCACTGAGGGCTGACACACGCCCACAACATGGCTGTTCGGGCCGATGTGGTGGATCATCTCGATCAGGTAGTCGATATAGTCATCAAGGTCGAAGCGTCCTTCGGTCACCGGGACCATGCGGGCATCGATCCAGTCGGTGATGTAGATCTCCGCGTTCGGCAGGAGTGTCTCGACTGTTCCACGTAGCAACGTCGCATAGTGGCCGGACATCGGCGCGACCAGAAGCAACTTCTGGTCTGGCACCCGCCCCGACGGGAGATGCCGGCGGAAGTGGATCAAGTCGCAGAATGGCTTCGACCACACGACATCTTCGGTCACCTTCACGGCCTGACCGTCGACGGTCGTGGTGGAAAGCCCAAACTCAGGCTTTGCGTACCGACGTGTCATCCTCTCGAAAAGTTCAAGGCTCGCGGCCATGGTACGCGCCATTGGCGTGTAGGACCACGGGTTGAGTGGGTTGGTGTGGACGAGCTTCATCGCGTCCGACGCAGCCCGGAAGGGAGCAATCGCCGCGTGGTTCATCTCGTACAGCTGATAGATCATGGAGGTGCCGCCTTTCTTCAGACCTGACGCAAGTCCGGTCAAGGAGCCGGAACACGAGGGTTCAGGAGCGAGGGGAGAGGCTACCATGTTTGGAATGCAGTGCAACATCAAGCGGGACCGATCCGGAGAGAGGCATGCCAGGCGCAGGCCTGGCATCCAGAATCGCATGAGACGGATTAAAGTTCCGTCCTCTTGGGCTGGTTAACGATCCGCGACAAAGGTCTGGCGCTGCTCTCCCAGGCCCTCGATGCCAAGCTCGACCACGTCGCCGGCTTTCAGATAGCGCGGCGGCTTCATGCCCATGCCGACGCCCGGCGGGGTCCCAGTAGAGATGACGTCACCCGGCTGCAGCGACATGAACTGACTGAGATAGGAGACGACGAAGGCAACGCCGTAGACCATGGTTTTCGACGAGCCGTCCTGCATTGTTTCGCCATTGACCTTCAGCCACATGCCAAGGTTCTGCGGGTCCGCGACCTCGTCCTTGGTGACGAGCCAAGGGCCGATCGGGCCGAAGGTGTCGCAGGACTTGCCTTTGGTCCACTGACCGGCGCGCTCCGTCTGGAAGCCTCGCTCGGAAACATCGTGGGATACGCAGTAGCCGGCGACGTAGTCCATCGCTTCGGCTTCCGAGACGTAT